>JAOUDR010000368.1 GCA_029859185.1 Gemmatimonadota bacterium | reverse complement strand
TCTTGGTTGGCGTCGCCGATGTACGTGTCCGTGACCCCGGGCGGGACCACCAGCTGCACCGCCCGGAACACCGGTCCCACCGTGACCGTGTCGACCGCCGTCTCCCGCGATGCCAGCGCGAGCAGCTGCAGCAGCGGCGACTGGTTGCCGCTCAGGACCCGGATCTTCCGCGCGGCGTCGGCCAGGCCGCCGAAATTGGCGAGCCCGGCAGACGTGAGGTACGTGGTCCAGTGGCGGATGTAGTCCGCCGAATAGCGGGCGCGCAGGGCGCGCTCGAGGGCGGTCAAGTCCACCTGCAACTGGGCGGTCTCGCCCACCACCCAGTCCTCGGCCCGCAGGAACTCGTCCACCCGGGTCAGCGCGGAATCCATCGCGGCCCACCCGGCCAGGGTGTAGGCCGCGGGCACCTCGTACGAGCCGGTGACCACGGTCCCCGCGGTGGGGAAGGTGCGCGCGAAGCGAATCGGCTCACCCGACCGACCGGCCCGCGCCACCATGAGCTGGTACAGCTGGTCCGGGCCGGCGTAGCGGCGCAGCAGGTCGCGGGTGCGGGCGATCACCGCGGCGTCGCCCTCGATGCCGCAGCCGCCGTCGCGACAGAACGTCCCCGCGTAGAACGTGAACTGCGCGCGCGCCAGCTCGGTGCGCTCGGCGTCGAGCTGGCGGCCGTCGAGCCACCGGTCGAGCAGAACCGGCACCAGCAGGGCGGTGTCGAGCCGGTCGGTGCGATTCGTGATCATCAGGTACGCGCGCAGCAGGTCGTACCCGCGACCGTAATCGCCCGCCGGGGCACCCGCTGCCTGCGGACCCGCGTCGGGCAGGCCCCGCAGCGCCCGGTAGAGGGCCCCGCGCGCGGGGATGACCAGGAGCCGTTCGACCCGGTCGCGATACAGCGGCCCGGCCGCCCGGGCGAGGGCGTTGCCGGTGTACAGCCCCCACCCCAGCCGCAGTGGCCGACCGTCCGCCCGATAGCGCTCGAGTCTGGCCAACTGCACGCGCAGCGCGTCGAGCCGCTGCAGCGTCTCGACGTCCGGCACGCCCGGATCGCTCACGTCGGCGGGCGGCATATCGCGCGCCGCGGCCCGGACGTCGCGCGCCAGTCGCCGGTTGGTCACGAACGAGGTGGCAAACCCGAGCGCCAGCACCAGGCTCACGGTGGCGGCGGCGGCGAGCAGCCCCCGGCGCACCAGCCCGACCCCCGACCCGCGCTTGGCGACGGCCGCGGGCGCGCGATCCTGGAGGACGACATCCCGAAACACCCGACCCAGAAAGACCCACTCCGGCACGCGGCGGCCCGTGGTGGGTGCCGGGGCGGCGACCGCCGCCACCATGGCGTCGCTGAACGCCGCGGTCGCCCGCCGCACCCTGCCGGCCGCTGGGGGCGGGACTTGCACGGCCTCCGCGTCCTGGACGTAGCGCGCGCGCACGCCGGTGAAGTAGAAGCCGCGGAGCACCGGGCTGGTCGCCAGGTGACGCGGACGGCACAGCTCGACCAGGAACTGCACCGCGGGAGCCTCGAGCTTGTGCATCTCCCGGGCGAACTCGTACGCGGCGCCGCGCCGCGTCTGGTCGGACTCGCGCGCCAGCCAATCGAGGCGGCTCGCCGCGAGCGCGTCGGTGACCTGCCGGAACGCGCCCGCGACCCTCGCGAACTGTTGCTCCGCGTACACGCCCGCCGTGAGCCGGTCCGGCCAGCGGAGCGCGGCGCCGAGCGCCTCCCAGACCTCCTCGCGGGTGCAGTGCGCGACGAACTCGGCGAAATACGGCACGCGGTCCAGCTTCGTGAACCAGACGTACACCGGGAGCTGGACACCCATCTCGCGCGCCAGCTGGACCAGGGCCGCGCGCAACTGCTTGGCCACCCGCAGCGGCGCGGCCGCGTCGCCCCCGACGAATGTCTCCAGCGACACGCAGACCAGAGCGGCGCGCGCGGCCTGCGGGCGGCCGGTGATGGCGGCGGCCATCCGGGGAGGCCGCAGGCGCCGGACCAGCCGCGCCCAACCGCTGGGCGAGTCGAGCAGCGCGCCACCGGCTTCCACCACCACGGTGTCGTGCACGTACCAGACGTTGATCGCGCCGGTGGGACCCACCTGGTCGCCGTGGTAGACCGCGCCGGCCACGAGGTCGGGGTCCAGACCGCTCTGCGTCACCGACGTGGACTTGGTGCTTCCGGCCGGTCCGAGCAGCACGACCATCGGGCGGCGCACGAACCCGCGGGCGCCGGCCGGGCCCACGGCCGCGAGCCGGGCCCGCGCCGTCGCAAGTGCCGAGTCCAGCTCGTCGTGCGCCGCGGCGGCCGCGCGCCGGCCGGCGGGCCGGAGGAACCACAGGACGACACCGGCGGCGGCGGCACCGAGGACCCACAGCCCGATCCGCAGCACCCAGAGCTTGGCCCCGGTCAGGCCCGCCCACGACCCCACGAACCACACCAGGACCACGAAGATGAACAGGATCCCGAACAGGGTCACCCGGGGCAGCATCGGTGCGCGCGGTGCCACCGGAGGGGTGGGGGGTCTCATGGCAGCGGCCCCGCCAGGGCCCGCACCGCGGCCGGCCCGGCACCGAGCGAGATCTTGAACCCGATGAACAGGACGAACGCGATCACGACGCTCGCCACCGCGACGAGTGCCAGGCGCATGAACCAGGGATCGGCCGGTGGCCGGATCCGCTCCTCGGGCGGCGGCGCCCACGTGGGGCACAGCGTGGCCCGTGTCCCGCGCCACCGGTTGATGGACTGGCTGGCGGTGGCGATCCAGTGCTGGCGCTCCGCCTCGCCGCCACCCGCGTACCGGCCACGGAACCCGAGCAGCAGGCAGAGCAGGTACACCTCCAGCACGTCGGCCGCTCCCTCGGGATCCTGACGGCCCAGCAGCTCGCGGATCCGCTCGAAAAAGGCGTCACCGCCCACGTGCCCGCCGAACAGCTCTTCCTGGAGCGGGCGGCGCGCCCACTGCCCGAAGGCTGCCTGGCGTGACTGCAGCACCGATTCGTCGAGCAGCACCACCACGGCGTAGACCGCCAGCCGGACGTCCTCGCTGGCGTAGCCGCCCTGGCGCGCGTCCTCGTGCGCGACCGACAGGAGCTGCTTGAAGTGGTTGCGGAACGTCTCGGGATCGGTGACGTCACTCCGATCGTCGCGGAGCCGGACGCCGGCGGTCAGGGCCTCCTGGAACGCCATGGCCAGGCGCCCTGGCCGCGGGCCGCCTTCGGCACCATGCGCCGTCACCGACCCGTCCTTCGGCGTGGCGGGGCGTGCACCGTCACCCGGACGCCCCCGCCTTCGCGTCGAGCAGGACCCACAACTCGACCTCCGCCGCGGCCAGCGCCTGAGGCAAATAGACGCCGACGTCGCCGGTCTGGGTCAGCGATGCCCAGCAGGGACCGCTCTGGCCGATGTGGAAGTACTGTGTGCCGGGCGTCGCGGCCAGCCCCGACGGTGGGATCGTCAGGTGCTCGAGCGGGAGGCCGGGGAACGCTTCCTTCACGAGGCGCGCGATGTGTTGCGCCGAGCAGACCTTCATCAGCTTCGGCACGGCGGACACCAGCGGCGTGGAGTCGGCGCCGGGCGCCCCGACGCGTACCCCCAGCACCCAGCGGGTCGTCGGCCCGAAGCACCGCCGGTCGGACACCTTGCCGGTGAGCAGCAGCTTGCGCGAGCGATCCAGCGGAATGGCGATCGCGTTGCTCGACGCGGCGAGGTCGAGGTGGCCGCGGATGTGCCGGTCGAGCGCCGTGAGCACGTCGCCGAGCTGATCGTGATCGTAGAGCGGCAGGGTGCGCGGATGCGCGTCGAGCGCGAAGGTGCAGAGCGCGCCA
>JAOUDR010000367.1 GCA_029859185.1 Gemmatimonadota bacterium | reverse complement strand
AGCACCAGGAGGCGCGCGTCGTCCATGGCGATGACATGGGCCGACCGGGGCTCGTCGTCAATCAACGCCAACTCGCCAAAGCAGTCGCCCGACTCGAGCACGGCCAGGATTACCTCCCGACCATCCTCCCCGATCAGGACGACCTTCACCTGGCCCGCCGCCACGATGAAGAGGGCGTCGCCGGGGTCGCCTTCGAAGACAATGACGCTGTGGCGGGGGTAGGGCCGCTCGCGGACCATGGCCGCCACCCGAGCGAGGTCGTCCTCACTCAACTGGGCAAACAGGGGAACGCGGCGCAGGGTATCGACCACGCTCACGGGGGCCTCGAGGGAATTGGCGTAGACATGCAACACTACCGTTCTCCCCAGGGGGTGTCAAATGGCGGTTCCGCGGTACGCTTGCCCTCAAGTTCCTGTCTCGGTTATACTTCCAAGCTCTTTCTGAGACCATGGACTCTTCGAGGGCCGGCCCATGAAACAGGATATTCATCCCAAGTACGACCGCCTGACCGTCGTCTGTGCGTGCGGCAATAGCTGGGAGACGCGCTCGACCAGCGGGTCGATCCACGTCGAAATCTGCTCGAAGTGCCATCCGTTCTATACGGGCAAGCAGAAGCTCATCGACACCGCCGGCCGGGTCGAGCGGTTCCAGCGGCGCTATGGCCGGAAGGGCACGTCGCAGGGCGCGTGAGCACGGAGGCGCGGCTGGCCGCCGCGTTGGCGCGCGCGGCCGAGGTGGACCGGGACCTTGCCGACCCCGCCGTTGGGCGGGATCCCAAGAAACTGACGGTGCTGGGCCGGGAACATGTCCGGCTCGAGCGGATTCGCCAGGCCGCCTGCCGGCGGGACAAACTCACCAGCGAAATCGAGCAGTTGCGCGAACTGGCCCGGGATGCCGACCCCGGACTGGTGGAGTTGGCACGCGCCGACCTCGCGCGGTTGGAGCCGGAACTCGCGACCCTCGAGCACGAGCTCGAGGAGTTGCTCGTCCCGCCCGATCCCCTCGACGATCGCGACGTGATCATGGAGATCCGCGCCGGGACCGGCGGGGACGAGGCCGCCCTGTTTGCCGCCGACTTGTTCCGGATGTATACGCGCTTTGCCGAGCGGCGCGGGTGGCGGGTCGAGATCATCGATCTGCACGAGGGTAATGTCGGTGGCCTCAAGGAAGCGACCATGTCGGTGCGGGGCGAGCGCGCGTACGGGCTGCTGCGCCACGAGTCCGGCGTGCATCGGGTCCAGCGCGTCCCGGAGACCGAGGCCCAGGGCCGCATCCACACGTCGGCGGCGACCGTGGCCGTCCTGCCCGAAGCGGAAGACATCGACGTCAAGATCGACGACAAGGATCTCAAGATCGACGTGTTCCGGTCGTCGGGCCCAGGTGGCCAGAGCGTGAACACGACGGACTCCGCCGTCCGCATCACGCACCTCCCGACGGGGCTGGTCGTCCAGTGTCAGGACCAGAAGTCGCAGCTCCAGAACAAGCTCCGGGCGCTCGAAGTATTGCGGGCCCGCCTGCTCGATCGGATGGTCGCCGAGCAGGAGGCAGCCCGGGCGCGCGAACGCCGGTCGATGGTGGGGACGGGTGACCGGTCGGCCAAGATCCGGACCTACAACTTCCCGCAGAACCGCGTGACGGATCATCGCATCGGGTACACGGTGCACGCGTTGGCGGACGTGCTCGAAGGGGAGCTGACGGAGCTGACGGATCAGCTGCAGCTCGCGCACCGGGCGGAACAGGTGGCGACATGACGGCGCCGGCGGAACGGCGGAACGGCGGAACGGCGGTCCCGGCCACGGATGGTGTGGTCCCGGCCGCGGACGGTGCTGCGTCGGTCGGCAGTCTCCTGAGCGACGCGGAGCGAGTCCTGGCGGCGGGTGGCATCGCGGAGCCGCGGCGGGAGGCCCTGATGCTCTGGGCGGCGGTGACCAGGACGTCGCCGGGGCACGCGTGGCTGCAGCGCGAAGTCGTGGCCGGGGAGGATGACCGCGTTGGGTTTGCGGCCGCGGTCGCGCGGCGGGCCCACGGGGCGCCGGTGGCCTATGCGGCGGGCACCGCGGCGTTCCGCTCCATCGAGCTGGCCGTGGACTCCCGGGTCCTCATCCCGCGTCCGGAAACCGAAGGCCTGGTGCAGCACGTCCTCGATTGGTGCCGGGCCCACAACCGCTGGGGCGTGGCCGTGGATATCGGCACCGGGAGCGGTTGTATCGCGCTCAGCCTCGCCGCCGAGGGCGCGTTCGACCGCGTGATCGGCACGGACCTCTCGCTGGAGGCCCTCGCCGTGGCCCGCAGCAACCTGGACGCCGTTGCGCCGCGTACCCCGGTAACGTTGCGCCACGGGGATCTGCTCTGGGCCATCGGGCAGGAGCGGGCGGACGTGGTCGTCAGCAATCCGCCCTACGTTTCCGCTGACGAGTGGTCCGCCATGGATGCCGGGGTGCGGGACTACGAGCCGCGATTGGCGCTCGTCGGTGGCGTGGACGGCCTGGCCCATCTGCGGGGTGTGCTGCGTCTCGCCAGAAGCCGGCTCCGCGAGGGCGGGCTGCTGGCGCTGGAGCTAGATTGCCGCCGGGCCGGTGACGTGCTTGCCGACGCGCGCGCCCTGGGCTGGGCCTCCGCTCGAGTCGAGTTCGACCTTTTTGGCCGCGAGCGCTATCTGCTCGCCACATGGGGGACGTGATGATTGAAGAGAAGGCGGTCGATCTCGGCCGGTTGATCGGACAGACAGACGAGTACAAGGCCCTGCGCCATGCCCACGAGCAGGTCCGGGACCTCAAGACGCTCCAGGATCAGATGGGGCGCCTGCACAACGTGGCGGGCGACCTCGAGCGGGCCGCGACGGAGGGGCGCGAGCCGCCCGAAGCCCTGGTGCAGGAATACGACACCCTGCTCTCGACGATTCAGGGCGACCCGAAGTATCAATCGGTGATTGCCGCGCAGTCGAACTTCGACAAGTTGATGGTGCGGGTGAACGAGCAGATCATGGAAGGCATCCGGCGGGGGTCGGCCAGCCCGATCATCACGCTGAGCTGAGCCCCGTGGACGGTCTGTTCGTGGCGATCGAGGGACCCGAGGGTGCCGGCAAATCGAGCCTGGCCCGCGCGCTGAGCACGCACATCGCCGCCGCGGGCCGCCAAGTGGTGGCCGTACGGGAGCCCGGCGGCACGCCGGTGGCCGAGGCCGCCCGGGCGGCGTTCCTCGATCCGGCGCTCGACGCGGCACCGCTGGCGGAGGTGTTTCTCCTGCTCGCGGCGCGCGCGGACCTGGTGGAGAAGGTCATTCGGCCCGCCGTGGCCCGCGGTGCCGTGGTGCTCTGCGACCGCTTCGATTTGTCCACCGAGGCGTATCAGATTGCCGGCCGGGGGCTCGACGCCGCAGCCATCCGCGCCGCCAACCGCCTCGCGACGGGCGGGTTACGACCCGACCTGACCCTCGTGCTGGACGTGCCGGCGGCCGTGGGGCGGGCGCGGCAGGCGGCGCAGGGGAAGGTGCCTGATCGGATGGAGCAGGCGAACGCCGAGTTTCACGAGCGGGTGGTGGCGGCGTTTCAGGTGGCGACGGGGCCCGGCGTGGTTCACCTAGACGGCACGAAAACGCCGGCAACGGTCGAGCAGGCGGCATGGGACGTCGTGTCCGCCCGGCTCGCGAAACAATCGGGCGCTGCCCGGGTTCAATAGGGTTCGCGACCTCAGCATACGGAGATTGGATGCCTCGCAAGAACCTGTTCCTGTTCGGTCTCGTCGGTGCCATTGCCTTCACCTCGGGCGGCTGGCTGCTCCAGCGCGGCGGCGAGCGGGCCGGCAACGTCTACCAGAAGG
>JAOUDR010000366.1 GCA_029859185.1 Gemmatimonadota bacterium | reverse complement strand
ACAAGCCGCGCCCGCACCCGAGCCGATCCCGGCGCCGATTGCCGCACGCACCGCCGGACCGTTCACGACCCGCTGCACGGTTCAGGAGAACGGCTCGACGCGGACGTTCGTGGTCACGCTCGAGCCTCAGGGCATGGAACCGGGCAGTGAGGCGGCGGCGGCACCGGCTGCCACGACGACTGCGGTCGCCGGGGGGACCCCGGTGTACTCGACCTTTGCGGGGTTCGTGGAGATCGTGGATCTGCGGGTCAAGGTCGGCGACACCGTGCAGAAGGGCAACATCGTCGCCCAGGTCGAGGCGATGAAGGCGACCCACGACATCCGCGCGCCGCGTGATGGGAAGGTCACCGCCATCGGTGCGAAGGTGGGTGACGAGATCGATTCCACACGACCCATCCTGACCATCGGCTGACGGAGCGCGCATGGAGGCCGTGCGGGAGCTGCTCCGCCAGTCCGGACTCGCGTCCCTGACGATCGGGAACGTCGCGATGTTCGTCGTCGCGGCGATCATGATCTACCTGGCCGTTCGCAAGCAGTACGAACCGCTCCTGCTGATTCCCATCGGGTTCGGGGCCATCCTCGCCAACCTGCCGCTCGCGAACATGGGCTCCTACGGCGAGGGGATCATTGCCCTCATCTACGAGGGGGGCATTCGCACCGAGCTGCTGCCCCCGCTCATCTTCCTCGGGGTCGGCGCGCTCACGGACTTCCGCCCGCTGCTAGGGCGCCCGCTGACGTTCCTGCTGGGGGCGGCCGCCCAACTCGGGATCTTCGCGGCCGCCCTGGGCGCGACGTACCTGTTGGGGTTCACCCCGCAGGAAGCCGCCTCCATCGGCATCATCGGTGGCGCGGACGGCCCCACCTCGATCTTCCTCGCCTCGCAGCTCGCCCCGCACCTGCTCGGCCCCATCGCGGTCGCGGCGTACAGCTACATGGCGCTCGTCCCGATCATCCAGCCGCCCATCCTGCGGTTGCTGACCACGAAGCATGAGCGTGGCATCGACATGCCCCAGGCCATCCCCGTATCGCAGACGGCGGTGGTGGCGTTCCCGATCGTGACGGGTGTTCTGGCGTCGCTCGCCATTCCGACGGCGGCGCCGCTCATCGGCATGCTGATGTTCGGGAACCTGCTGCGCGAGAGCAAGGTGACCGACCGCCTCCGCAAGACGGCCGGCGGGGCAATGATCGACATCGTCACGCTGTTCCTGGGGCTGGCGGTGGGGGCCACGATGGACGCAGCGCACTTTCTGACGCATCACACCCTTCTCATCCTGGTGCTCGGGGCCGTGGCCTTCGTCTTCAGCACCGCGGGCGGCATCCTGCTCGCCAAGCTCCTCAACCTGTTCCTGCGCCACAAGATCAACCCCTGCATCGGCGCCGCCGGCGTCTCGGCGGTCCCGATGTCGGCTCGCGTCGTGCAACGCTTCGTCTCGGAAGCGACCGACGGCCGGGTCAATCCGCTGATGCCGGCGATGGGACCCAACGTGGCCGGCGTGATCGGGTCCGCGGTCGCCGCCGGCGTGTTCCTCACGTTGCTCAGCTAACCGATCTCCGGGGTCTTGCGGCGCGCGGTACCCCGCCCCATGATTGCCGCCCCCTCGAGCCCGGGGTGGCATGTGGCACTCGCAGGAACGTTGGTCTCAGCAGCCTTCCACGGCGTGATGGGCGGCTACGCGTTGCTCGCCACGCTCGTGGCCGGCTCGTGTCTCGGTGCGGTCCTCGCCGTGCTGGCGCGTGACGTCACGCGCCAGCTGATCGGCGAACTCACCTTCGATGTGAAGCGGCCACCCGGCTAGCACGACGATCCGTGAGGTCGCGCCGAGCCCGCCTTCACGCCGTGGGCATCCGCGCGACGGCTACCTCGCGCCGAGTGCCCGCGACGCGCGGGCGTAGTCCTTGGCCTTCACCCAGAGGATCATCCCATATCGGCCGGCCCCTGCCGTGACGGCATCGGCGGCCGTGACGTTGATCCGCGCGGTCGCGAGCTTGCCGAGATGGCGGTCCACGGCGCCGAGCCTGTCCTGGCCAGAGACGAGGAAGCCCCGCTTGGCCTTGCTCACCTTCCAGCCGTGCTTCCGCGCCACCCGGCGGAATGCACCGATGTCTTCCGGGATGAAGTCGAGCTGCGCCTTCCCACCGCCGGCGGGGAAGCCTGAGTACGCGAGGAGGTTGACGCCCTCCCCGCGGAGCGCACTGATGACCTGCTGTCCCTGCCCCGCGCGGTTGGGCACCTTCACGTAGCAGTAACTGATCTTCTTCACGCGATCCGCCATAGGTCCCTCCGGTCGAGCGAGCCGTCACCGTCACTCCCAGGAACATGCGGTATCGATTCGCGGTTCGCCACCCAACGTCCCGCCGCTGAGCCCGTGACCGCCGGAGGCCGCCTTACATCTGTTCGAGCAGACCGATGGCCTCCTCGACGCCGTTCCCCGTAATGCGACCTGCGAGCGTCGCGGCCCGTTGCGCGTACGCTTCCGTGGATACCAGTCTGCCGAGCGCGGCGCCGAGGGCGCGGGAATCCCCGATTCGTCGCACGGCCATGGGCTCTGGTCCCAGGCCCAACGCGCGGACCCGGCCCGCCCAGTAGAACTGATCGAGCAGCAGCGGCACGACGAGGTGCGGTCGTCCCGCTCGCACGGCCGACGTGGTCGTACCGGCGCCACCATGGTGCACGACCGCGCGGACCCGCGGCAGCAGCTGGTCGTGCGGCAGCGCACCGGTGAGCAAGCAGTGTGCGGGCAGCGCGACATCCCGGGCGGCGACCCCGGTCCAGCCGGATTGGATCAGCAGTCGGACACCGACCCTGGCCGCGGCATCCGCAAAGACGCCGACCAGCTCCCGCATGCGACTGAGGTACATGCTTCCGAATCCCACCAGGACCGGGGGATCACCGCGATCGAGGAACTCCACGACCGCCGGGGGCAACGCGCTTCCGTCCTCGAGCCGCAGCGCCGCGACGCAGTGCACGTTGGGCGCGAGATCCGGGACCGTACCGGTGAGTGGAACGTCGGCGGCCAGGACGATGGGGTGCGCGGTGAGATAGGACGAGATGTCGGAGACCGGTGCCAGGCCGAGTCGTTGCCGGCCACGCGTGACCGGCCCCTCCAGCACGAGGCGGAGCATCCGCGCGAATCCGCGCCAGCAGAGTCGATTGGCCGCGCGCGGCAGCCGCTGCCACCGCACCACCGGGGGCGCATGGTGCACGCTGCGCAGCACGACCGGCGCATACGCAACGAAGGCGTACGGTACGCCGAGGTACTCGGCGACGGACGGGCCGGCCGCCTGGAGGCCCGCCCCGACGATGAGGTCGGCGCCGGCGCAGATGTCGGGCATGGCCGCGAACTGCTGCGGCACGATCTCGGTGCGGAGGATCCGCATCTGGTGACGTGTGGTCTGCACGCGATCGCCGTAACGCCGGAGGTCCGCTTCCATGTCGGTCCCGACGGGGGCAAAGGCAAGGCCATGCGGGCGCACCCATCCTTCGAAGTTCTCCGGGGCGGCGATCGTGACGTCGTGGCCGCGCTCGGCGAGCCCGCACCCGAGCGCGAGCATCGGCTGCACGTCCCCACGCGATCCGATGGGAGCCAGCACCACTTTGCGGCTCATCCCACTCCCGCCGGTCTCGTGGGGTTGTGCTCGGGAGGCTGCCGCAGAATTGGATGCGCTTCCGCCTGCCACGCCGTGCATGCCGCCCCTCCTGGGACCAATGGCAAGCTGCGGACGAGGCCACCAGCCGTCAAACCCGAACCCCACCAACCTCGCATGCGTTGCGCCCCTTGAAGTCCATGCTCCGGACTCCAGATTTGCCTCGTGCCCTCGGCA
>JAOUDR010000365.1 GCA_029859185.1 Gemmatimonadota bacterium | reverse complement strand
CTCGAAGGCATGCGCATCCAGAAACGCACCGAGGGCACGGAAGAAGGGCCCGTCCCCGAGGACGAAACGGAGCTGGTGCAGAATGCTGGCACCCTTCGGATACGTGTGGGAATCGAAGTTGTCGTGGGGTCGCTCGTATCGGTTGAACACGATGGGTCGTATGTAGCGCGTGTGGGCTTCGCGGAGGTACGCGTTCTTCTTGCCCAACAGCGCCCACGCTCCCTCGTCTTCCCCGTGCTCGTGACGGGTCCAGAGGTAGTCGGCGTACGTGCCGAAGCTCTCGTTCAGCCAGGTGTGCGACCACTCGCGCAGCGTGATCAAATCGCCCCACCACTGGTGCGCAATTTCGTGGGCGAGCACCCGCTCCCACGAGAAGTCCTGCTCGGCACGCCGGTCGTGGATCACACCGTCGCCGAGAATGGTGGCCGACGTTGCCTCGGCTCCACCCCCGACGTGTGGGGTCGTGACCTGGTCGTACTTGGCCCAGGGGTAGGGGTAGTCGAAGAGGTCGGCGTAGAACGCGATCATGCGCGGCGTCTTGGCAAAGATCCAGCGCGCCTCGTCGGCGGCCTCGGGGTAGACCCAGTAGTTGACGGGGAGACTGCCGAGCGAGTCCTCGATGACCGTGAACGGTCCGATCGCCAGCATGAAGAGGTAGGTCGCGTGCGGTTGCTCCTGCGACCAGTGCCAGGTCGTGGTACCCGCCGCCTCGTCTTCCGCGACCCCGACCAATCGTCCGTTGGAGAGGACCCTGTTGCCTTCGGGCACGGTGACGACGAGTTCGTGGGTCACCTTGTCGTTTGGGTAGTCGTACAAAGGGATCCAGTGGTGCGCTTCATCGGGCCAGGAATCAGTGGAGACCATCTGGGGATGATCGTCACCGGCGTCGTCGAAGAAGAACCCTTCCTGCGGGTTGTCGCCCCGGAAGGCCACCTTGAGCGTGATGGTATCACCGTACGCGAGCGGCTCTCGGAGCGTGATGGCGACGCTCGTGTCGCCCTGCACGTAGACAAGTTCCTGCCCCGCTGCGTCCGCGGCACCCGTGATGACGAGCTCCTCCACATCCAGAACGCAGTGATCGACTGCGTCGGCCAGCGGGGTCAGGGTGATCTGGTTCTCACCCTGAAAGACCTTGGCATCGAGATCGACGGTGAGACTGACCCGGTAGTGAATGAAGTCGAGACTGCGGCTTCGCTCGACCTGGACCGGCCGGCTCCAGACGTCGACTTGCTGCGCCGCGAGTGGGAACGAGCAGCATAGGGAAACGGCGACAGCCAGCCAGGAAGTGCGTCGAACGAGGGCGCCGACCATTGCTTATCTCCCCACCGTTTGTAGGAGGCCAGGCTCACGCATGAGTGTCTCGATCTCCTCCACCGTACGGGGGAGTCCGGTCGAGAGGTTTTCGTATCCGTCCTCGGTGATCACCACCGTATCTTCGATCCGGATCCCCAAGGTTTCGGTCTGGGGCATGTTGATGTCACAGGCGAAGACGAAGCCCGGTTCCAGCGGCTCGTCCGGGCCGGTGACCGACGCCATCACGTCGTGTGTCGCCAGCCCGATGGGGTGGTTGTAGCAGCCCCACCGAATGAGCCCGCGAAATCGGGGCTCGGTGTCGTCGTACCCGTTCGCGACGAGCCACTCCCGCACCCGCTCGCCGACCGCCTGGAAGGTGGTCCCGGCACGGTAGTTGTCGAGACAGACCTGCCGGATGGCGAGGCCCAGCTCGTAGAGTTCTCGTTGCTCGGGCGTGAACCGGCCGTTGGCGGGGAACGTGGTGGAGATGTCGACGTTGTAATACGCGTAATCGGGACCGGCGTCGAGGATGATGAAGTCGCCGTCCTCGAGCGTGCGATCGTGCCGGTGATAGTGTCCCCAGGGATGGTGGTCTCCCGCCATGATGATGGTCTCGTAGGCCAGCTCCTGGGCGCCCTCTCGTCTGCTGACGAATTCGAAGAGCGCGGCCAGGGCGCGCTCCGGCATCCCGACTTCCGTCGAGCGTATGAATTGGAGATGAGCCGCGACGCCGATGCGCGCTCCTTCCCGAACGAGCGCCACCTCTGCCGGCGACTTGATCTTGCGCAACACCTGGATCGTGCGGAAGCAGTCCCGCACTTCAACGTCGGGATACCGCTGCTTCAGGCGCGCGACCAGCTGCAACTCGCGGGTCAGGCGGCCGTCCAGGGGATTGTCCGTGACCGTCCGCTGGAAGGCCCGGTACACTTCGTTGGTGTTCATCCGGTGAAGCTCTTCCGGGCGGTGGGAGAGGTAGAAGACGCCGACCCGCCGGCCGACGTCCGCCAAGAACGCGTTCATCTCCTCGACCGGAAGTGCCTGGTCGATCCCCGTGTGTGCCGTCGGGTCCAGGGCGAGCTCCGGAGGGATCCCCTCGCCCCGAGCGTCCTGCGCATCGAGGGTCAGGAACAGGGTGCTCACCCGGTTGACCCCGTCGATCACCAGCCAGGCATCCGGCGCCTCGACCCCGGTGAAGTAGAAGAAGTCGTTGCTCTGGAAGAACTGATAGTCTGCGACGGGCGAGGTGGCCCCCGGGATGATGGCGACCCCATCGGGGATTGCATCCATCAACCGCGCCCTGCGCGAGGCATACTCGGCGTTCTCGATCAGACTTCCAGGGCGGACGAAGGGGACTTCCTCGTGCGGTGACGCGCCGGGAGCGCACCCAGCGATCGGCGCAAGCAGAACGAGCAACAACGGCACGGCGGGCATCGGGGGCAGCGGGCGTCGCGTTCGGTGGGACCGCATGCCTCACCTCCTTCGTTGGAACGTCATCCCAGCAGCAGGAACAGTACGTGGCCAGACACGCCGGCGCAGCAGCCGCCGACGAAATGGGTGGCGATGGCGACGTTGGTGAGGCCACGCTCCTTGATTCCGTCCATCATTCCCACATGGGTGCTCAGGAAACCGGCATTGCAGATACCGATGGCCGTAAAGACACAGATCTCCTTGGCGCCGACGACGCCACTCTCCAGAAACGCGGGCACCATGGCGATGGCGGCGCCGACGGATCCCAGGGACGTCGCCGGGAACGCGATGGCCTCGGGGCTCGAGAATCCGAACAGTGGCTCGATGATGAACGACAGCTTCGCTCCAAGCCACGGGAAGAAGCCGATGCCCTCGAAGGCGGCCCCGGTATACGCACCGTCGGTTGGGCCAAAGGCGAGCATCATGACGATCGTGGTGATGATGACCACCCCGGGCATGATGTCCAACCCCGTCTTGACGCCGTGCGCACCGCCGTCGAGCAGTGCCTCGAGAGCCCGCTGGGCGACGTTGCCACTCCGCACCTCTCGGTAGCGCAGGATGTCGTAGCCCGCTTGTTCCTCGGTGATCACGGCGGCGTCCTTGCCATACCGTCTTCTGCCGAAGTATCCCATGAGTCGGACGCTGACCACACCACCGAGAATGGCGCCGATGTTTCCCAGCAAGACGGCCTTGCCCAGGCGACCGGTTGCCGTCGACTGTGCCAGCATGAACGTCGTCACGATGAGACCCATGCCGAAGACGGTGCCGAGGTTCACCAACGTCGTCACCTGCCACTTCCTGAAGTACTTCAAGAACCCCTTGCCCGCGGCCAAAGGCATGATGGCGGGATTGTCGGATAGATAGGTGGCAACGACCCCGACGGATGCTGCGCCCGGCAACCCGAAGAGCGGCATCATGAGGGGAGACACCGCGCGGTTGGCGACGCTCACGATGCCGAACTCGGAGATGAGGGACGTAAAGGCCCCCGCGATGATGATCACCCCCATCAAGAAGAGGACGGTATTCAGGATGAGGTCATGCGCCGTTCCCATCATGGTGCCGA
>JAOUDR010000364.1 GCA_029859185.1 Gemmatimonadota bacterium | reverse complement strand
TCGAACCGTCCACCTCGGTCACTTGCGGCTTCCCCTTCGTCGGCATCTGGCAGAGGATCGCGGATGTGCCCTCGAGGGTCCAGGTGATGCCGTCGATGGCATGAACAACTGTCAAGCGATTTCCAGTCACATCATTGAGATCGCAGTCCATACCGAACCGGAGGGCCCAGTTGTACCCCTTGCCGCTCGCATCGGGCCGGACCCAGGTCACCTGTGCGCGGGTGGTCATGGTGCGTCCCGGATCCATCAACAGGAGCTCCGTCGTGGGATCGGCCGTGCTGAAATAGCCGTCGTCACAGACATCGGCCGGCAGTCCAGGTTGGTCGGGGAAATCGAAGCAGAACTTGCGGTCGTTGGTGGCGCCTCGCGCATCCACGAAGAGATTGCCGATCGCCAGGATGACGGCGTCGGTGTACTCGGCCGGAACGGCCCCGTCGCTCTGGACCCCGTCGCCAGGCGCGTCGCGGAAGGTGGCGCTCACGGGCGTGTCGCTGGGTGCGCCCTTCTGCTTCACGCTGAACAGCTCGGACCCGATGCCCTTCTTGCCTCGCCTGGTCATTACTTCGACGTCGTAGAGGGCCACGTCGGCCTCGAGCGGGATCTTGATGTGCGCTTTGAGTCGGGTGTCATCGACAAACGTCGTCGAGTCGACGGTGACCAGGGACGTGCCGCCAGGCAAGACCCAGCTGGCCACCGAGCCATCGTCAAACCCCGAGCCTATGACGTCCACAGTCAGCATCGTGTCCTGCGGCGCCTCGCTGGGATCGGCCTGGTCCACGTTCACCTTGACACCCGGGCCGCCGCCGCCACTGCCCTTCGCGGCGAGAATGGCGGTGTCGGTCGGGCTGGTCGGCTGGGATTCGGTGCAGGCCAGGAGGCCCGCCACCAACCACCCAACGGCCACCATGCCGCGATGTGAAAGAAGATGCCGCTTCGTCATGGGGACCTCCCCGTGGTGGACCTCGAGGCGAGGTGTACAGGAGTCACAGAGTCTGGCGCTTTCTTAATGGCACGGATGTCCCCGCCCGAGTGTTCGCCTGCCGGTGGCCGTTGTAGCCGGCCAGCTGGTAGGTGGCCCAGTAATACGCGGCACTGTACTTCTCGTGGGCCAGCATCGCGCGCTGGGCCCGGGCCAGTGCTTGGGCGGGAGAACGTCCCGTCAAATTCCGATAGAACTGCTCGGCGAATGCCGCCGCCCCGGCGTCTTCCACCGGCCAGAGCGTCGCGATGACGCTGCCCGCACCCGCGTGGAGGAACGCCTGGGCCAGGGTCGCGTAATCCTCGCCCTGCACGAAGGCGGTGGAATGGGCCGCGCCGACTCCGGTCTCACAGCCGGAGAGAAAGACCAGCTGTGCGTGTATGGGAAGGCTCAAGAGCTCGTGGACCTCGAGCCGCCCGTCGTCCGCCGGATCGCCCCCATTGTTACGGGCCAACTCGAGCCGGGAGAACATCGGGTTCTGCGCATTCAGGATGCCGTGGGTGGCCAGATGCACCACGCCCGAACCCTCTAGCGCGGTCCGTACGGTCCGCTCGGTCGCTCGGGAACCCAGATATCGGCTGATCTTCGCGTCCTCCGCACTCACCGCCCCGACCTCGCGCCGAGTGGCCGGCAGCCGATCGGGGAACGGCGCGAAGGCAGAGACCGCTCGCGTGCCCTTCCCCTTATCGGTCTTGCGATCGGCCAGCAACGGAAGCGCGGCCGCGGAAGGCAGGACCCGCATCGTGAAGTCCTGCACCAGGTAGCGGCCGGTGGTTCGATCCTTGAGTGCCGCAAACGGTAGGTAGACCAGCACCTGATGCGGCACGATCATGAGTTCTCGCGCGTCGCTCAACAATCCGGCCCCGAGCAACGGCTCGATCAACGCCTCGTGCAGCGATCCGAGCACGCGGTCGAGACGCTCCCGCGCGCCATCGTTTCTCGCCATCAACTCGCGCGCGAGCCGCACACGGCTGGCGACGTTTTCCACGCTGACCGGGCTCTCCAGGGCATGGACCCGATCGCGCGTCACGAGAAAGACCACCACCTGACCTTCCAGCGGGACGAAGTACTCGATCAAGAGCTGCTCCGGACCGAGCGCCGCGCGGACTGCCGCGACATCGGGCCGAGCGGCGCCTAGGAAGGCGGCCGCATCGCGGTCCGTTTCCGCCGCCTGCACCAGGAAGCCCTCGTACTCGCGTCGGGCCCGTTTCAACCGATCATAGAGGAACGCCAGTTCCCGCGACTCATCCGGGCTGAGGTCACTCGTAGGGGTCTCTTCGATGTAATCGATGCTCTCCACCAAGCGGTCGATCTCGCTCAGCAACATCGCACCGTCAGAGAAGGCCTCCGCGGGGGCGGAGTGAGCAGATGAAGTCTGTCCCGCAGCCGCGAGGCGCTCGAGCAGCACCCGTCCTCGTGCGGCGTCCGCCACGCCGAAGGCCTCGTCGATCCGACCCAGCCGAAGCAGCACCGAGATGAGGTGGGCATAGACCTCGCGCTTGTCCGCGACGAAAGCGGTCCGCAACAAGCCCGAGCTGAAGTTGCTCCGGACCCCTTCGACCGTCGCCAGGGCGCGGCGTCCGGCCGCAGCGGCTTCCTGAGTCCGTCCTAATCGCTCAAGCGCGCGCGACTCGAGCAGCCGTGCTTCCCACTCGGCGGCATAGCCACCGCGCTCCAAATCGGGCTCGATGCGCTCGATGACCGTGAGGACTTCACGAGGGCGCCGCTGCCGGTCCGCGATCCTAGCCTCGGTGAGACCCAATTCGACTCGAGCCACGCGCGCACCGAGCTCGCTCGCGACTGATCGGGCCTCTGCCAACCGTCGTGCTGCCCCGTCTCCATCCTCGAGGCGATCGAGGATCTCGGCCAGGATCGTGAGGTCGCCGAGCACCTCCATCGGTGCCCCAATGGTGCGATGAATCTCCAGCGCCTCGAGTGCTGATGCGCGGGCCCGATCCAAGTCTCCCAACCGGACGTGGATGTCGGCCTCGCTCCGGAGGTCTACTCCGGTCTCGAGGTCGAGTCCCAATTCAGCGTTGATGGTCTGGGCCGAGTCGTACATCTCGAGCGCACGACGGAAGTCACCTGCCGCGCGATATAGGTCGGCCATCGCTTCGAGAATGCTGGCCTGCTCCTGCTCCAGCCCCTGTCGTGTTGCCAGGGTGAACGCGCTGTCCAGCACGACAAACGCCTGCCCCGGGTCACCCAGGGCCATGTACGCCATCCCGAGTTGCCCCAGACCGCTCTGGACGCCGGTGGCGTAGCCGGCCACTTGATACCGGTCGAGTGCCTGTTGAAGGAGGGGGATCGCGGCGTTGGGGTCTCCCAGTCGAATCTCGAGCATGCCGAGGTTGTTGAGTGCGTTGCCTTCGAGCCGCGCATCGCCCAGCTCGGCCATGGTAACCTCCATGGCCTCAAAGCCCGTCCGGGCCTCGCGGAATTGTCCCAGCTCGGTCTGTACCAGAGCGAGGTTGCCGCCCGCGGTAGCTGCCGCGCGACGGTTCCCCGTCTCGTGCGCCGCGGTGGCTGCCTGCCCCAACAACAGGACCGCGTCCGAGAGCCGGTTTTCGGTCCAGGCCAGGAGTCCGAGTGCATTGTATGAGCGGAAATACTGATCCGTGAGGGCGTGTTGCTGCTTGAGGGCAAGCGCCGCCTCCCCGATGCGTCTGGCCTGCTGGTGATTGCCCAGCTTGTAGTGTGCCAGTCCGATCCAGGTGAGGGCCCTCGCCTCGGCGGCTATTGCGCCCTCTTGCTTTGCCCGTTCACGCACCTGCTCCAGGATGGCCGCGGCACTGTCGAAGTTGCCGGCAAAGTAGATGGCCTCGACAGCGGCAAAGACCGAATCGT
>JAOUDR010000363.1 GCA_029859185.1 Gemmatimonadota bacterium | reverse complement strand
CCACCTCCAGACGCTGCGGCCAGATGCGGTCGTCCACCCCCTTCGCGCCACCCCAGCCGCCACCCACGGCGACGTTGAGGATGAGATGGAACGGCCGGTCGAACGGCCAGGCACGGTAGCCGGATCCCTCGTTGGCAAAGGAGTGGTACCGGGTCCCGTCCACGAAGAAGTCGATGCGCTCGGGTGTCCACTCGACAGCGTAGACGTGAAACGCCTGCTCGCAGTCCCGCACGGCGATCCGCTCGGTTCGCTGCGTGCCCTGCACGTGATTGTACGCGGCGGTGTGCACCGATCCGTGGATCGAATCGGGGGCAAAGCCGACGTGCTCCATGATGTCGATCTCGCCGCTGGCCGGCCATCCGCCGTAGGCCGTGTCGGTCGGCAGCATCCAGATCGCGGGCCAGGTCCCGGTCCCGGACGGCAACCGCGCCCGGATCTCGAACCGGCCGTACGTCCAGTCTCCGTTGCCGCGGGTCACGAGGCGTGCGGATGTGTAGTCGCGCGAACCGACCGGCTCCCGCCGCGCCTCGATGATGAGGTGGCCGTCCTCGACGCGGGCATTCTCGGGCCGCCGGGCCGTGTAGGACTGCAACTCGTCGTTCCCCCAGCCGCACAGGGTGGGACAGCCGTCGCCGACGTCGTATCCCCACGCACTCGTGTCCGGCAGGCCGGGTTGTTCGAACTCGTCCGACCAGACGAGCACGTAGGCGGCGGGCGCGGCCGCCGCCGGGTGCGGCACGGCTGCGCGCCCACAGCCCAGGACGGGCACGACGACGAGAAGGAACCAGGGAATCCAGAGGGAACGCATGCTCCGTGCGGCAAAGGTCTCGTGGCCACCCGCCCTCCGCAAGAGCACCCGGCGCCGTCGCGCGATCGAGGGAGCGATGTGCGCCTCCTGCCAGGACGTTCTGGATCATCAGGCAGCACGTCCAGTCGCACCAGCGCGTCTTCGTTGGCGTGACAGACCCCATCGATCCGGAGATCGAGTCTGCCGAGCGGGTGCGCGACCGCGTCCTCGAGGCGGCCGAGCATCCTCCCCTGGCGCAGCTCGGCACGACCGACGACTGCGGTTTCTCGCCGTTCGGTGACGACACGTCCACTGCACGCGAAACGGCGTACGCCAAGATCCGCGCGCGGGTTGAGGGGACGGCACTCGCGGCTCGCAGGCTCGGCTAGGGACGCCCTGCGACCGTCGCGGTCTCGCCCCGGAGTCGGATGTCGCGGGAGGACGACGCCACGTACACGGGCCGGCGTTCTGGCGGCACGACCCAGTCGTGCCGGGCCGTGGACCAATAGGCCAGATCCCGCCGGCTGATCGGGATCGTCACCTGCCGCGCCTCGCCCGGGGCGAGCGTGACCCGGGCGAAGCCGACGAGACGCCGCGGCTCCATGGGGACCGGCGGATCGTCTGATGGCCCGACGTAGACCTGGGGGACCTCGGCACCGAGCATGGCGCCGGTGTTCCGCACGCGAAACGCGACGGCGAATCCCTCGCCGTCAGGGGTGATGCGGAGGTCGGAGTACGCGAACCGCGTGTAGGACAAGCCGTGCCCGAACGCGAAGAGCGGCTCGATCTCGTGCGCGTCGTACCAGCGGTAGCCAACCAGAATGCCCTCGTCGTAGTGCGCCTGTCCGGTGACACCGGGATACCGGGCCGCCGAGGCGGCGATCGGGGTCGCCTCCTCGCTTTGCGGGAACGTCACCGGGAGCTTCCCGCCGGGGTTGGCGTCGCCGAGCAACAGCGCCGCCGTGACGTCACCGCCCTCCTGGCCCGGGTACCAAAGCTGGAGGACGGCACCGGTTTCGGGGAGCCACGGCATGAGCACCGGATCGCCCGTATTGAGCACGACGGTCGTGCGCGGGTTCGCTGCCGCCACGGCCGCCAACAGGGCATCCTGCGCGCCCAGCAGTGCCAGCGATGGGCGATCGCGACCCTCGGTGCCCTCGTCGTATGCGAAGACGACGACTGCGCGAGCCGCGCGCGCGGCCGCCACGGCCTCGTCCTGGTACGCCTGCCGCCGGTCGGGGGTCACCCACGCGAGCCGTACCTGCAGCGGCTGGTCGCTCGGCTCTGCGGCGAAGCCGGTTGCCCCCGGTCCGGCAGTCAGCTCGAGCGTGTGCCCCTCGCCAGCCTCGAGCGACAGGGTCACGGATGCGTTCCAGAGGCCATCCGCCGTCGGCAGGAGACTCGCGTCGCTGAAGAAGCCGCTGGTCGAGATCACCTTGGTACCGTCGACGGAGAGTGTGGCCCCTCCGCCTCGGGTCTGCAGCTTGATCTCGTAGTCGCCGGTGACCGGGACGGTCAGGCTGCCGGTCCACCTCCACGTGGAATTGGACGGTAGGGCCAGCGCGCCCGTGTGGGCGACGACGGAATCGATCTGCCGGGAGCTGTCGGACGCGGTGCGGAGCAGCCCATGCCCGGCGTAGCCGCTCGGCAGGGTCAGGGCCTGCGAAGGCACGGGGACGCCGTCGAGGTCGATGCCCGCGACATGCCGGATACCCAGCCCCGGGCCGGCGCGGCGCTGGAGCGCGGCCAGCGGGCTCTCGGTGCGCAACGGGATGACCTGCGAGCTGCCACCCCCTCCGTAGAGCAGCGTCGTCGCAGTCGGCCCGACCACGGTCAAGGATGCGAGATCACTTCCGGTGAGGGGCAGGGTGCCGCGCTCGTTGCGCAGGAGCACCGCGCCGGCCAGTGCCACCTCCCGCGCCGTCGCGGCTCCGGCTTCTGCATCGAACTCGGGACGCGGCGGTGCCTCACCCAAGAGGTCCACGCGATCCATCTGGGTGAGGATGCGACGCACGGAGCGATTGATCATCTCTTCCGGGATGCGGCCTGAGGCGACCGCCGCCCGAAGCGAGTCGGCGAAGTAGACCGGCTGCGGCGGCCCCCAATTCAGGCCCGGCATCTCCTGGTCCAGACCGGCTTCCAGCGCGCCAAGCGAGTGACGGGCGAACCAGTCGGTCATCACCCACCCCTCGAACCCGAGTTCCCCCCGCAGCACGTCGGTCAGCAGGCCGGCGTGGTCACAGGCGTGCGTCCCGTTCACTTTGTTGTAGGCACACATGACGCTCGCCACGCCTGCATCGACGGCCGCCGCAAAGGCCGGCAGGTAGATCTCGTGAAGGGTCCGCTCGTCGATCACGACATCGACGTCGGCGCGCCCCTCCTCGAAATTGTATACCGCGTAGTGCTTGACGGTGGCGAGCAGTCCGGCACCCTGGATGCCCCGGATCTCCGCGGCGACGATGCGCCCCGCCAGCAGCGGGTCTTCCCCAAGCGTCTCGAAGTTCCTGCCGGCGTGCGGGACCCGGACGATGTTGACCATCGGGGAAAGGAGCACGTCCTGTCCCCGCGCCCGGCCCTCGCGGCCGATCACGGCCCCAAAGCGGTGTGCGAGGTCCGGATCGAAGGTGGCGCTGAGCAGCACGGGTGCCGGAAGCGCCGTTGCCGGCTGCGTTGTGCGCATCCCCGCCGGGCCGTCGGCGAGGCGCAGGGAGGGGATTCCGAGCCGGGGAACCCCGGGCACGTAGCCCGCGCCGGCCGTCCCCGATGGATCCGCCGCGCCGCGCAGCAGACCGAGCTTGTCCTCCAGCGTCATCCCCCGCACCAGTGCAGCGACGCGGTCCGCAGAGGTGCCTGCGGCCTCCTGGCCGGCCGCCGCGCCTGCAGACCAGAGCAGGGCGAAAATCCCGATGATGGCGCGGCGTACGTCTGGCATGGTCGATCCCTCCAGCAAGGTCGCGGCTTGCGGTCTCCAACTCGTCGCACCACAGCGGCCCCCCGCCGACATGGCTTCGGCAACTCGCTGTCGAGCTCGGCCTAGTCCGAA
>JAOUDR010000362.1 GCA_029859185.1 Gemmatimonadota bacterium | reverse complement strand
CCCCAAGACCGCCAAGACCGCCCAAGACCGCCCACGACCGCCCATGACCGCCCTTCTCACTCCGGCCACCGCATCTCCAGCAGCAAAGGAAGATCGTGCGCCCAATCCGCCTGCCGAATCCCAAACGGATACAGCACGCGCGCGAGGTTGTCCGGAGAGAACGCCACCACGGCCGCGGCGTGTCCCACGAGATACGCGCCCGTGCTGTCGGCCGGTCCGTACTGTGGCGGCGGCATGTAGAGCGCCTGCTGGGCCGCGTTGATCGTGGCCATGTCGCCGGTGAGCCCGATGAATCCGTCGTTGAAGTTGGCGAGCCACATCCCGAGTCGTTCCGGCGTATCGCGCGCGGGATCGGTGGTCACGAAGACGACCTTGATGCGCTGGGCCATGCCCGGAGCCATCTCGCCGATCACAGCCGCGAGATTGGCCATGTGGATCGGGCAGATGTCGGGACAGTAGGTGTAGCCGAAGAAGAGCAGCGTGAGATAGCCGTCCGTCTCGCGCCGCAGATCGAATGGACGGCCCTTGGTATCCGTCAGGACCAGGTCGGGCTTGGCCAGTGGCCCGGGGAGCACCCGTCCGCGAAGTCCGTAGGGGTTGGCATCGGCATTCGTCGCAAACGACTCGGCCTCGCCATCGACCGCTTCACGCGGGGCGCACCCGAGTGCCAGTCCCAGCGCGAGCACCAGCATACCATACCATCGGAGCTGCATAATCAACCATGTCATGGGGCGAGAAAGATAGCCTCGGACCTCCTTCCCCACACGGCTCCCGCTATCTTCCTGCCCATCTTACTCGGATCGAGATGCTGCGGTGGGCTACACACCCGGAAAAATCGTCTGTGTCGGTCGGAACTACGCCGCGCACGCACGCGAGCTTGGCAACGCGGTACCCGAACGGCCGCTGCTCTTCCTCAAGCCGCCATCCGCGGTGATCCACGAGGGCGACGCCATCCGCATCCCGGCGGCCTCCCGCCAGGTCGAGCACGAGGGGGAGATCGGCGTCGTGATCGGCGCGCGACTGCGCCAAGCCGACGAAGCCACCGCCCGTGCCGCGGTGCAAGCCGTCGTCTGCATGAACGACGTGACGGCGCGCGACCTCCAGAAGACCGACGGGCAGTGGACCCGGGCCAAGGGGTTCGACACGTTCTGCCCGGTGGGGACCCCCGTCCCGATCGCACAGGATGCGGACCTCACCGCCCTCGAGGTCATCTGCCGCGTGAACGGCGAGGTGCGCCAGCACGGCTACGCGCGTGACATGGCGTTCTCGATCCCGTTCCTGCTCTCGACGATTTCCCAGATCATGACGCTAGAGCCGGGCGATCTGATCGCGACGGGGACGCCGGAAGGGGTGGGCCCGCTACGGTCGGGGGACGTGGTGGAGGTGGAGATTCCAGGAATTGGCGTGCTGAGGAATCCGGTCACGGAGCACGTGACCGACGCGTAGGCGCAGTGGACCACGCGTTGGTGCTGGCTTGGGGGAGGAGCTTCAGGATGGGTGTCCCGCACTGAAGTGCGGGCTCGGCCAAGCAACTAGACCCTGAAGGGTGATCTCGCCGGCGGCCTCGTCCTTCAGGACGCAGTGGCTCGGCCGAGCCTGGGCTCTCAGCCCAGGACTCATCCTAGCCCGCCCGCGCCGCCACCGCCTCCGCCAATCGCTCCGCCGCCCCCGGCGCGGTGCCCAGAAACAGGGCCGGCTCCACCAACTCCAGCTCCATCACCACGGGCCCGTCCGGCCCCGGCACCAGATCCACGCGCGCGTAAAGCAACGGCTCGTCCACGGCGGCGAGCGCCGCGGCGGCGACTTCCAGCTGGGCGGGGGTGGGCGTGACGGGGGCGACCGATCCTTCGAAGTCGTCGTGGACCCGGAAGTCACCGGCTGCGGGCTGCTTGCGGACGGCGTGCGAGAACGCGCGGTCGATGTACACGAGCGACGTCTCGCCCTCCGACGTCACACCGGGCAGGAACGGCTGCACCAGCATGTCTTCCGACGGCAGGAGCCGATCGAGATGGCGCTGCCCGGCGTCGCGCTGGTCCGCCGGCACCCGCATGAGGTAGCGACCCGTCTGTGCGACCGCGGCCTTGAGGATCACCTCCCCCCACTCCCGCTCGGCGCACACATCGGCGAGGGTGGTCCAACTCCCCGCCGGCAGGACCCGCGTGGGGACGGTGGGCACGCCGTGAGTTCCGAGATCGACCAGGTATTGCTTGTGCGTGTTCCACACGACGATCGGCGACGGGTTCCAGAGCGGGACGGCCTCGGCCACCCGCTGCGCCCACGCGAGGAACTCCTGGCGTCGGTAGGCGTAGTCCCACGTGGACCGGACCACGCACAGGGTGGCGGCGGCCCAATCGTAGTGGGGGTCCTCCCACACGGCCGGCTCGGCCGCCAGGCCGAGGGTGCGGAGGGCGCGCAGCAGCAGCCGATCGTCGGCCGACAGACCCGGCAGGGCGGCGCTGGTCGCCAACACGATGGTCATGGGGCCCAAACATAGTGGGGTCCGCGTTGCCCCGCTGCCCGTCACCATGCCACCTTACGCTGGGACCCATGACCGACCACGAGCACGATCCCAGCCGCATGCGACTCGACAAGTGGCTCTGGGCGGCGCGCCTGTTCAAGACGCGGGCCCTGGCGGCCGACGCCGTCGAGGGCGGTCGCGTCCAGGTCAATGGCGAGCGGGTCAAGCGCGCCAAGCTCATCACGCCGGGTGACGATCTCCGCATCCGGCACGGTCCGTTCGAATACCGGTTGACGATCCGCGGGCTCGCCGAGCGCCGCGGTCCGGCCAAAGTGGCCGCCATGCTTTATGAGGAGGACCCCGTGTCCAAGCGCGCACGTGAGCAACTCGCACTCCAGATGCGGGCGCTGCCCACGAACTACTACGACGGCAAAGGCCGTCCCACGAAGAAGCAGCGGCGGGACATCGAGAAGTTCCGCGGCCCGCTCGTCCTGCTGGCCCTGCTGGCGCTGCCGGCCTCGCTGCCCGCCCAGGACCGCGACGCACCGCTCCCCGTGGCCCCGCAGGTCACGACCGGGACGCTCGCCAACGGGATCCGGTATTTCGTGCGCCAGAACTCCCGCCCCGAGCACCGGGTCGAGCTGCGGCTCGTGATCCAGGCCGGCTCGGTCCTGGAGGACGACGACCAGCTCGGGCTGGCGCACTTCGTCGAGCACATGGCGTTCAACGGCACGCGCAACTTCGCGAAGCAGGAACTGGTCAACTACCTCGAGAGCATCGGCATGCGCTTCGGGCCCGACCTGAACGCCTACACGAGCTTCGACGAGACCATCTACATGCTCCAGGTCCCGACGGACACGGCCAGCATCCTGCGGCAGGCGTTTCAGATCCTCGAGGACTGGGCCCACGGACTCGCCTTCGATTCCGTGGAGATCGAGCGCGAGCGGGGTGTGGTGATCGAGGAGTGGCGGCTCGGCCGCGGCGCCGGTGCCCGGATGCGCGATCAGCAGCTGCCGGTCATCCTCCAGGGCTCCCGCTATGCCGACCGGCTGCCGATCGGGCACAAGGACGTGCTGGAGACCTTTCCGCACGACGCGCTCCGCCGGTTCTACCATGACTGGTACCGGCCCGACCTCATGGCCGTCATCGCCGTCGGCGACCTCGAGCCCGACTCCATCGTCGCGCTGATCGAGGCGCACTTCGCACGGATTCCCGCGCGCGCGGACGTACGCCCCCGACCGACGTTCCCCGTCCCCGATCACGCCGAGCCGCTGTTCACGATCGCGACCGACCCCGAAGCGACGAACTCGAACGTCGCGGTCTACTTCAAGCAGCCGCTCCGGCTCGTCGAGACCGTGGGTGCGTACCGGCAGCAGGTGATCGAGCAGCTGTT
>JAOUDR010000361.1 GCA_029859185.1 Gemmatimonadota bacterium | reverse complement strand
ATCTGCTTCGAGATAGGCCGGGAAGTGCCAGTACAGGGCACGCTCGGCGAGCGGCGCGCCGGCCGTGAGCGCCGCGACGAGACTCACACCGTCGACATGACGATTGCGAGAGCCGTCGGCACCGGCCAGTGCCAGCATCGTGGGATACAGGTCCAGCCCGATGACCGGCTCATCCCGCACGACGTCCGCCTGCACCCGCCCGGGCCACCGGACCGCGAGCGGTACGCGGATGCCACCCTCGTAGAGCATCCCCTTGGAGCCGCGGAGCGGCGCCATGGACGTCACTGGTCCGAATCCGCCGTTGTCGGAATGGAAGATGACGACGGTATTCTCCGCGAGGTCCAACGCGTCGAGACGGGCGAGGATGCGCCCTACGCTTTCATCTACGCTGGCAATCATCGCGGCGTACGTGGCGTTCGACTGCCCGTCCACGGCCGGCGTGTCCGCGAACCGTGCAACGAGTTGGCCCTTTGCCTCGATCGGCGTGTGCACGGCGTAGTGCGACAGATAGAGAAAGAAGGGCCGCGCGGCGTTGGCGTCGATGAACGTGAGGGCCTCGTCGGTGAGCCGGTCCGTCAGGTACTCGCCCGGCGCGCCCGTGTCCCCTACGTCCGGTAGCACGCGTCGCGCGCCGCGGTAGGGGGCAAAGTGCGTCGGCGTCGCGCCAGCCGCGGCCCCGGCGATCCCGACGTCGAACCCGTGGTCTTCGGGCAGGCTCCCGGCTCCGCCGAGATGCCACTTGCCGATGGCGGCGGACACGTAGCCGACCTCGTGTAGCGCCTCCGCGATCGTGAAGAGGCCGGTGTCCAGCGCGGTCCGGTCCGGAGCGGTGATGAGCCGACGCAGCCGTGCGGGCCCGCGAGCAGCCGGCGCCACGGTATAGATGCCGTGGCGGGGCGGATACGAGCCGGAGAGCAGGCTCGCCCGGCTCGGCGCGCAGTTGGGAGCATTGCTGTATGCGGCCGTGAAGACCATGGCCTCGGCGGCGAGCCGGTCGATGTGGGGCGTCTCGTAGTAGCGCGATCCCATGAAGCCCACGTCGCGCCAGCCGAGGTCGTCCACGTAGATCAGGACGATGTTGGGTGGGCGTTGAGCATGGAGATCTGGACCGAGTAACGGCAGAACACACGCCAGCCAGAACCACAGGCGAGCACGACGTGGCGCGGTGGGAGAGTCCGGGTTCATTGCCGTAAGCAGCACGGATCCCGACGTGTTGGCAAGGTGGTACGTGCTGCGCTCCGTATGGGCAGCGTCCGTTCACTGACAGGGCCGAGCCGCGGCTCTCAGCCGCGCCCGACACCCGCGGGGCCCAGTCATTCCACGGAATGTTCTGGCGCGTTCAGGGAGCCGTAGGCAGCACGGATCCCGATGTTTGCAGGGTGGTACGTGCTAAGCTCCGTATGGGCAGCGTCAGTTCACTGACAGGGCCGAGCCGCGGCTCTCGGCCGCGCCCGACACGGCGGCGCACACCCACCCGCACAGGATCTCCTCGCGTGCCGACGTCGCGGAGGCGCGAGCAAGACTCGCGGCTCGGCCCTACCGCTGAAGCGGCTGTGGCTGGCGACCGACGGGGCGAGCCGGCCGGCGCCGCGGCGCGCGCCTCCCGCGCTGCAAGCCCCGGCTAGCGTTCGGTCATCTCCAGCACGACGACCAGATCGACAGCATCCGTCGCACGCTCGGGCAGCGAGAGCGTGATGCCCGCGGCGCTCGTCCGCACCGGGACGGCGGTGCCGTCCGTGAGCACGTGCGCGCGACGCACGCGGGTCGGCAGCGCCGGCAGGGACAACTGGCGGTCGGCCCAGTCGAGCACGTGTACGTAGACCCGGTCGCCCTTCCGCGTGGTCACGCCCCACGGCCGCGGGGGAATGGGGCCGCCCCGCGTGCCGTAGATGGACTCACCATGGGTGGCGAGCCAGCGGCCTACACCCCGCAGATGTTCCTGGAACTCCGCCTGGATCGCGCCCGTGGGCATCGGCCCCACGTTGAGCAGCAGGTTCGCGTTCCGACCGGCGGCGTTCACGAGCAGGCGGATGAGTTCGTCCGTGCTCTTGAAGCTCCGGTCCGTGAGGCGGTAGCCCCACGACGCGTTCATCGTTTCGCAGGTCTCGAGTGGCAGGGTCCCGAGGTCGGTCGTGTTGTAGCCGAACGTGTTCTGTCCCGGGAGGTCCTTCTCGAACATCTGGAAGTCCTCGCCGGGGTAGGGCAGGCGGTGATGGTTCGACCCGATCAGCGCCGCAGGTTGCAGGTCGTGGATCATCTGGTAGGTGCGATCGAGCCGCCAATCGGCGTCATAGCGGTCCCACATCCCGTCGAACCAGATGCCGCCGATCGGTCCGTAGTTGGTGAGCAGTTCGCGGAGCTGCGCATCCATGTAGTCGAGATAGCGGTACCACTCGCCCGCCTCAGGACGCCCGGTGCGTTGGCCCGTCCCGCCACGCGGCCAGTAGTCGGGATGATGCCAGTCGAGTTGGGAGTGGTAGAAGAACAGCTTGACGTCCTGCTTGCGGGTCTCCTCGGCCAGCATCGCCAGGACGTCCCGGCCGTACGGCGCGCGGTCCACGATGTCCCAGTCCGACACCTTCGAGTCGAACATCGCGAATCCGTCGTGATGCTTGCTCGTGATCGTCATGTACCGCATGCCCGCCGCCTTGGCGAGCGCCACCCACTCCGCGGGGTCGAACCGCACGGGATTGAACTGCGGCGCGAGCGTCTCGTACTCCGATACGGTGATGCCGCGGTTGTTCATCACCCACTCCCCATCCTGGAGCAGGCTGTAGATGCCCCAGTGGATGAACATCCCGAACTTGGCGTCCTGGAACCACTCGCGCGCCGCCAGGTTCTCGAACGAGGGCACGTACCGCTCCTGGGCCGTTGCGGGATTGGCGGTCGCCCCGAGCAGCAGCAGGAGACCGGATCGGACGCGGGTGCGATGCGCCATGCGATGCCTCGTGGTGGGTGTTCGAACCCAATAGCCTGCATCGGGAGCGGAAGCGCAAGGGTCGAGCGGGTGGTCTGGATCTCGCCGTGCCGGCGTTCGCCCGGGACCCCAGGGTGGCCGACGGCGGGGGAAACGCCCATCTTGGCCGCATGGTGGCAGAGCTGGACCACGTCGCGTCAGCGCTGGCCGACCGGTACGAGGTTCTCGATCTCCTTGGCGCCGGGGGGATGGCCACCGTGTACCGCGCGCGCGATCTGCGCCACAACCGCGCCGTGGCGGTGAAGGTCCTGCGGCCGGAGCTGGCGGCCGTGCTCGGGACCGAGCGGTTTCTCAAGGAGATCGAGGTCACCGCCAATCTACAGCACCCCCATATTCTGCCGCTGTTCGATTCGGGGGAGGCGGCCGGATTCCCGTACTATGTGATGCCGCTCATCGAAGGGGAGTCGCTGCGCGAGCGATTGGACCGGGACACCCAACTCCCGATCGAGGAAGCCCTGGCGATTACCTGCTCCGTGGCCAGCGCCCTCGCGTACGCGCACGGCAAGGGTGTCGTGCACCGCGACATCAAGCCGGCGAACATCCTGTTGCACGACGGGCAGCCGCTCGTGGCCGATTTCGGCATCGCGCTCGCGGTGACGACAGCCGGGGGGCGGCGCCTCACGGAGACCGGGCTCTCGATTGGGACGCCAGAGTACATGAGTCCGGAGCAGGCCTCGGGAAGCACCAGCGTGGACGCCCGGACGGACCAGTACGCGCTGGGATGCGTCTGCTACGAGATGCTGACCGGCGAGCCACCGCACACGGGCCCGACGGCCCTGGCCGTGATCGCGAAGGCCCTTGCGGATGAGCCGCGACGCATCACGGCCGCGCGCGCGACGGTCCCCGTGCACATCGAGTTTGCGGTGCACCGGGCA
>JAOUDR010000360.1 GCA_029859185.1 Gemmatimonadota bacterium | reverse complement strand
GCACTGAGTACGAGGAACTGGCCGATCGGTTCTCCATCCTCGGCCTCGGCAACTGTGAGCGTGTCGTTGGGAGCTAGTCCCTGTTCCGTACCCGCACCCAGATAGATGCTCGCACCGGCGATGTAGTCCACGGTCACGGCAATGCGTTGCGGCTGTTGCGCCGCACCGGACCGCGCCGTGCCCAGCGCCAGCGCCATCGCACCGAGCCACACCGCGTTCGGGGACCTGAAGAACGAACGTTGCATGTCAGCCTCCCGACCGTCCGTTGGGGTGGCACTGGTAGCAGGCACTGCTCTCGTAGCGGTAGCCCGACTCCCCCCGATGGTGGGAGTCGGTCTCCCCTTGCGCGTGGCAACTCAGGCACGAGAACACCTGGAAGTTGTCCGGCTGAATGTGACAGGTCTGACAGTCCTGCCACCGTCCCCGGTGTGCGCCGGAGTAGATCGGGAAGTACTGGGCGTCGTGATCCCGGAAGTCCGCGCCACCCCAGGTCTCGATCGTGTGGCAGGTGAGGCACGTCGTGGGGAAGCCGCTCCCCGTGTGCTCCCGGTCGTAGTCGGCGGTGTGGCAGGCGATGCAGTCCTGGTCGCTCGCCGGCGTGAACGGGATCGACCAGTCCGTGGGCGAGTGACAGTCTTCGCACGCGAGGCGCGCGTGGGCGCCCAACAGCCGGAACCCGCCCGAGCCAGCGGCGTGGTCGAAGGTGGCGCCGCTCCACGTTTCCACCGTATGACAGGACAGGCACGTCGTGGGGAAGCGACCGCCGGGGTGCTCGCGGTTGTACTCGGTGTCGTGGCACGCGATGCAATCTTGATCGTTCGCCGGCTGGAACAGCGGTTCCATGTTCGGACCGTGACAGCTCGCGCACCGAATCCGCGCGTGGGCGCCCAGCAAGCGGAAGCCGCCCGAGACCGTGGGATGGTCGAACTTCACGTATGCGGTCCACGCAAGCGTAGTGTGGCAACGCAGGCAGTCGGTGGGGAAGTTGTCGTGATTTACGGACTGCGCGTTGGCCCGGTCCGATTCGTGGCAGGCCATGCATTGCGGGTCAAGCGGCGTGAACGCCCCGAGCCGGTTGTCCACGTGACACGCCCGGCAGTCGATCTGCAAGTGCGCGCCCGTGAGCGGGAACGTGGTGCGCGCGTGGATTTCCCGCCGCGACATGTCGCTGAAACTGACCGTGGTGTGGCACTCGGCGCAGCGTTGCGCGTACGCACCGCGGTGCACGTCGGCGTGACAGGAGGCACACTCGGCGTTCCGGAGCACCGGATCGGCGAAGGTCAGATCGAGGTGGCAGCTGCGGCAGGCGGCGCTGCGGTGGCGGCCCTCGAGCGGGAAGCCGGTCTGCCGATCGTGATCGAACTTCACCGTTGCCGCGTCGATTTTCCAGCTCTTGGGGGTGTGGCAGTCGCTGCAGTCCACGCCCGCCCGCAGCGTCCCGTGCGGGCTCTGCTGCGCCGCCGCCCGAGTGAGCGGCAGAGCGCCGACCGCCAGGACTGCGATCACCATGTGTACCCGCGTCATCCGTTACCTCCCTCATGGCAATCCTGGCACGTGGTCCCGAGCGGTCGGTAGACCCGGATGGCCCGGCCATCGGGGTCGGACTCCGACGGATGACACGACGCGCACGGGACGTCGCGATGCGCGCCATCCAGCGGATAGCGCGTGCGTGCGTGGTCGAACACCGGAATCTTGAACGACTCGGTCGCATGGCATTCGTCGCAGGCCTGCCCGGCAAACTGGCCGGCGTGCGGGTCAAGGGCTTCATGGCACGCCAGGCACTCCTGGCGCGGCATGCGGAACTGCAGCGTCTCCTGCCGGAGCGCTGGGTTCTTGTGACAGGCCAGGCACGGGCTCGCCAGGTGGGCCCCCGTGAGCTCGAACGTGGCGTCGCGGTTGTGCCGGCCGATGTCGTAGGTGGTCGGGCTCCACCCGTCTTCCCCGTGACAGCTCGTGCAGTCGGCCCCGCCGGGGCTCTGGGCGAAGGTCCCCGCGTGATAGTCCTGGTGACAGGACAGGCACTGCTCGGCGACGGGAATCGGATAGGACCGAGTTCGGGTCGCGGCCACGAACGTCAGCGCGAGATCCTTCGTACGGGCGTGGGCTGGATCGTGGCACGCCGCGCAGGCCGCGTCACCGTGCTTGCCGCGCAGCGGGAACCGGGTGTTCGTGTGGTCGAAACCCTCCTCGAAGGTGGCACCGCCCACCGCTCGCCACCCGTCGGTCGTGTGGCAGTCCTTGCAGGTGGCCCCCAAGCGGCCGTCGTGCGGGTCATCCCCCCGGTGGCAGGCGGCGCACGTCGAGAACTCGAGTCCGCGCAGCTGCATGGTGTTCCGGCGTCCGGGCACGGGCGTGTGGCACTCCTCGCATGCCACATTGCGGTGACGCCCGGTGAGCGGATAGCGGGTCGCCCTGTGGTCGAAGCCCTCCAGGGTCTTCCAGCCGCGCTCCACGTGACAGTCGCTGCAGGCCTTGCCGGGGAACTGTCCGGCGTGTGGATCGTCCTTCGCGTGGCACGCCGCACAGGTTCCGAACGCGATGCCCGTGAGCTGGAGGGCGCCGCGCTGCCCCGGGATCGGCGTGTGACACTCGCGGCACTCGATCTCGAGATGGCGGTCGCGCAGCGGATACTTCGTCGTCGCGTGGTCGAACCGATCCGGTTTCTTCCAGTCCAGCTCGGCGTGGCACTCGTCGCAGCCGCGTCCGGTGAACTGGGTGCCGTGCGGATCGTCCTTGCGATGGCACGCGAGGCAGGTGGTACCGAGCCCGAGGAACGTCGCGCCGAGCCTGTCGTGCGCACCGATGACCCGCCGCACTTCGGCATCCGTGACGTACTCCGCCTTGTGGCACTCCCGGCACGCCGTCCCGTCGTGCTTGCCCGCGAGCGTGAACCCGGTCGTCGTATGATCGAAGCGGGTGGTATCGAGGTGGACGGCGTCGAAGTCGGTACCGAAATGGTCCTTGTGGCACTCGCCGCAGGTCCTGTCAGCCACCGTGGCGTGAAACCCCTTGCGCTGGGCGATGCGGTCGGCGAGCAGTCCGTGGCAATCCAGGCACTTGCTGTTCGCGACGCCTCGCTCGCCCAGTTGGTGACACTTCGTGCAGTTGCGCACCCCCTCGAGATCCGCGTGGGCTTGCAGCAGCTTGCCAGGGGAGAGCATCTGCGCATGGGCGGCCGGTGCCGCCAGCAGCAGTAGCGCGACCACGCCGGCGTGCGCCCGGGCCCGGACGCGGGTCAGAAGATCCACGTGTAGCCCAAAAGCACGGCAATCGTGACGTGCAGCAGGACGACAACCAGCATCACGATCGCGAGCGGCATATGAAACAGGTGCCAGTACTTGAACATCTGCTGGAACGGCGCGAGCAGCGCCGTCTGATGCTCGAGCGCAACCTCTTCGAGAAACAGGCGCGCGGCCGTGGCCCGGGCCTTGGGTGGCACACCCTTGGCGGCGAGCATGCCCTGGATCCTCCGGCCGTGACGGGACTCGGTGAGGTCGTACCAGATGGACTGGTACAGCGCCGCCATGAAGCCGCGGGGTGAGGGGCGCTTCGCCGCAGCGAGGATGGCCGCGACGTCGCCCGTGGAGAGCCCGGACCGCTCGGCGATCACCTGGAGCAGCGCGTCCCGTTGCTCTTCGACGCCCTTGAGGGTCAGGAACTGGCCGTTCAACGTCTTCGGAATCCTGACGTACACATATCGCCCAAACACGCCGCTCGCGACCACGGCCATCATGCTCCAAAACGCGATCGAGATGATGCCGCCGACCTTGAAGCTGGAGTGCAGCACGATGAGGAACGGACCCATCGTGCACAGAAAGATGTGCACCGAGAGCCAGCTCTTGAGTTTCCCGAGTCGGT
>JAOUDR010000359.1 GCA_029859185.1 Gemmatimonadota bacterium | reverse complement strand
CGAGGCGGCGCTGACGATCGACGCGGACGGTCACCCGGTGCTCAAGCTCGAAGGGTGCGTCGGGTGCGGCAGCTGCGTCCGGGCCTGCATCACGCGCCCATCGTCGTTCATTCTCCGCCCCCTGGAGGCGTAATGCCTGAGGTTCCTTACAGGATCGAGAAGCCGTGGGGCTATGAACTGGTCTGGGCCCGGACCGACCGCTACGTGGGGAAGATCCTCCATGTGAAGGCAGGCCACGTACTCAGCCTGCAGTACCACCACAAGAAGGACGAGACGATGCACGTCCTCAGGGGCGAGCTGATTCTCCGGACCCGGCCCCGCGATCTGCTGCTGGAGCGTGCGTTCCGTGCCGGGGAGTCGGTCCACATTCCGCCGCCGCTGGTGCACCAGATCGAAGCGGTGGTGACACCGACGTGCTCGAGGCTTCGACCCCTGAACTCGACGACCTGGTGCGGCTGGAAGACCGCTACGGAAGGAGCTGACCGCGATGCAGGTGATCATCCCCCTGGCCGGCAAGGGCACCCGCCTCAGGCCCCACACGCACATCGTTCCCAAGCCGATGCTCGAGGTCGCCGGCCGGCCGGTGATGGACTGGGTCATGGACCGGCTCGAGGGGCTGCCGGTCACGGAGTTGATCTTCATCACCGGGCACCTCAAGGAGCAGGTGGAGCAGTATGCCCGCGCCCGGTATCGCTATCCGTCGCGGTTCATCGAACAGAGGGTGCAGGACGGCACCGCCGGCGCCGTCAACCTGGCACGGCCGTTCGTGAGGGAGCCGGTGCTGATCATCTTCGTGGACACCGTCTTCGAGGCGGACCTCACCCTGATCAACCGGTCGCAGGCGGACGGGATCATCTGGGCCAAGGAGGTCGAGGACTACCAGCGCTTCGGCGTGGTGGTGACCGACCGGGATGGCTACATGACGAAGATCGTCGAGAAGCCGTCCGAGCCGATCTCGAAGCTGGCCAACATCGGTCTCTACTACATCAGGGACACTGCCGCGCTGTGGAAGGGGATCGACCATGTGCTGACGAGCCCGGCCAACAAGGGCGAGTTCTTCCTGACCGACGCCTTCCAGCACATGATCGAAAGCGGACGGAAGATCCTGACTGCCGAGGTGGGCGGGTGGTACGACTGCGGCAAGCTCGACACCCTGCTCGAGACCAACGAGATCCTGCTCCGGAAGGGCGCGGCCAGGCGGCGGGAGTTTCCCGGCGTGACCATCCACGACCCGGTACTGATCGAGGACGGGGTGAGCGTGGAGCGAAGCGTGGTCGGGCCCAATGTGACGCTCAAGGCGGGGACGAAGGTCAGCGACAGCCGGCTGGCCCACACCATCGTGGGCTCACAGTGCACGCTTTCGGGGGCGACGCTGCACCACGCGATGCTGGGAAGCTCGGTGGTGGTGCGAAACTTCAAGGGCAGCGGGACGCTGGGGGATCACAGCGAGGTGATCGGGGACTAGTTCTCCGCTGCCTGCCTCACCTCCCCGACCAGTCGCTCGATGTCGGCATCGGTGGTGCGCCAGCCGCAGGCGCAGATCCTGAGCGCCAGCGCGCCCCGGATCCTGGTGGTCGATATGAAGAAGTGGCCGTCGGCATTCACCCGCTCCAGTACCCGCTGATTGAGCGCGTCGAGCGCCGCTGGCTCGTCGAGCCTGGCGGGGTGGGCCCGGAAGCAGAAGATGGCCAGCCGCGCCGGGGCGAGGACCTCGAGCCCCGGCGTCGCCCTGACGAGTCGCTCGGCCAGTTCGGCCCGGCCGATGCTCGCACCGATCTCCTCTGCCAGCCGCTCGGTGCCGTAGTAGCTCACCCCGGTCCAGACCTTGATGGCCCGCGCCTCCCGCGAGAGCTGCTCTCCGTAGTCCGCGAAATTCACCTCCCCGCCACTCCCCCCCAGGTCCCTCAGGTAGTCGGGCAGGATGTGGAAGGCGTCGAGCAGCCGGCGCGGCTCGCGCGCGAGCAGCGATCCGCACTCGAACGGGACGTAGAGCCACTTGTGCGGGTCGAGGGTGACGCTGTCCGCCAGCCCGATCCCCTCGAGCTCCGCCTTGCCTCGCGGGCAGAGCGCGGCGAATCCGCCGTACGCCGCGTCCACATGGAACCAGATGCCGTGTTCCCGGCACAGGGAGGCAATCTCGGGCAGTGGATCGGTGGCGCCGGTGTTGGTGGTGCCCGCCGAGCCGACCACCGCGACGGGCAGGAACCCGGCCGCGCGATCGGCATGGATGGCCTGCTCCAGCGCGGGCAGGCGCATCCTGAACGAGTCATCCACCGGCAGGATGCGCAGATTGGCCCGGGGGATCCCCGCAATCCACGCGGCGCGCACCACGGAGGAGTGCATCTGGTTCGAGGTATAGACGGAGAGCCGCGGGATCCGGCTCGCATCGTCTCCCACCACCGCGTGCCGCGCCGCGACCAGCGCCATCAGGTTGGCGGTGGATCCCCCCGACGTGAGCAGGCCACCGGTCCCCTCCGGCATCCCGATCCACTGCCGGAACCACTCCAGCACCGTCACTTCCAGCATCGCGGGTCCGCTGGCGACCGCCCAGGCCCCGCCGAAGAAGTTGTACCCCGCAGCCAGCCAGTCGCCCATCACCGCGGGAAACGTCGCGCAGCTCTGCACATAGGCGAGGAACCCGGGATGGGGCTCTGGCGTGTGATGCGGAAAGACCCGGGTTTCGAGGAACGCCATCAGGGCGTCGAAATCGGCGCCCTCCCGCGGTGGCGGGGTGTAGATCAGCGGCTCGGCTTCCCGCCGGGAGAGCGTCTTGACCACGCGCTGTTCACGCAGTCCCGCGAGATGGCGGGCCACATGGTCGGCGACTTGGCGGCCCAGGCGCTGCATGGTGGCGTGGTCGAGTTCGAGCGACACGGCGAGTCAGGGGGTCAGGGGGTCGGCCGGTCAGGGGGTGGGCCATTCGGCCAGCTGACTCTCAGACCCCCTGATGATCTCGGGAAGGGTAAGTGAAGGTTCCTTTGGCCGGAATGGGGCGCTCGAAGGGCTGTTCCGCTCTCCCTCCGGGTTGGCTATCATCCCGCCATGACGGCAATCGCCGATCTGTACCGATCCTACCTTGACCTGCGCTGGCACTTCGACCCCGCCGCGGCCACCGGCGCCGGCGTGTCCACCCACGACGACCGGCTGGGAGACTTCTCGCCGGACCGGATGCGGGAGCACCTCGCCGGCTTCAAGGCCCTGGCCGGGGCAGTGGAGGACGTCGAAGTCGAGGACGTGGAGGAGGAGATCGACCGCACCGCGTTTCTCGACGAGGTGCGCGTCACGGTCTTCCGGTTCGAGCGCGAGCGTCCCCACCTGCACGACCCGAGTTTCTGGCTGTCGCATCTCTACGGGGCCTTCCAGTCGCTGCTGCGCCGCCGGAACGAAGCGCCGCGCGACCGTGCCCGAGCCCTGCTCAGCCGACTGCAGGCGGCTCCCGGATTCCTCGGCCATGCCCGTGACACGATCGTCGAACCGCCGCAGGTCTTCCTCGACACCGCCACGGCCATGGCCGCGGCGGGGCCGGCGCTGTTCGAGGCCGTGGCCGAGGCGATCCGCCAGGCGGACCCCACGGCGTCCGCGGTCGTGGATGACGCGCAGGCGGAGGCTGAGGCGGCGGTGGCCCGGTTCGGGCTTGCGCTCCGCGGTGACCTCCGGGCGCATCACGACGATCTCTCCTTTGCCATCGGCGAGGAGCAGTTCAACCGGCGGCTGCACCACGAGCACGCCCTGCAAGCCACCGCCCCGGAGCTCTATCGCTATGGCATGCACCTGACGATGGAAGTGGCCCGGGACGTTGAGAGGATCGCGCGGGAGATCGACCCGAGTGTGTCGTGGCGCACGGTGATCGAACGACTGCGCCTGTCGTCGCCGGTGGGGCCGGACCTCCACGGC
>JAOUDR010000012.1 GCA_029859185.1 Gemmatimonadota bacterium | reverse complement strand
CCGAGCCCCAGCACGCACAGTACGACTTCCCGCATCGTCCCCTCCAACATGCCGGCCCGCTCCGGGGCATCAGGCCAGCGATCTGACGTCGAGCGGGACGCCCTTCCGCTCGTCTCGGACGAGCTGGATCGCCCCCGTCGAGCACGGTCCTTCACACACCCCACACCCCATGCAGTCGTCCCAGCTCACCTCGGCCCGATAGGGGACGTGCACGGCGCCGAAGGGACAGGCGGTCTCGCAGTCGCCGCACCCGATGCAGGCTCCCTCGTCCACTTCGGCGACGAAGCCCGACGACGCGACCATCGGGACGCCAAAGCGCATCGCTTCGAGACCCCCGCAGCAGCACGAGCAGCAATTGCAGATGGCGTAGAAGCGGTTGTCGACCGCGTCCTTGAAGTACGCCGTGTGCACGTGTCCGCGGGCGTGCTCGTCGTGGAGCACCTGGAGCGCCTCCGCCTGGGTGACGCGCCGAGCCTTGGCCGGATGATGATCCAGCGCGAAGTCGCCACCACCCACCAGCATGCAGACCTGGGTCGGCTCGCAATGGTCCGGCTTGCCGAGCCGACAGGGGCACTCGAGCAGGGTCACGGAGAGCGGCCCCTTCAGCAAGATGTCACGCGCCCGGGGATACGGGATGACGTGCTCCAGATCCGTCCGCGTGATGTCGTGGTCGAGCCGGACAATGGCGCACGCGTGCTCGGTGGGCACGATCTTCCCGTGATAGCCGTCCGCCCACCGGCGCTTCATGGTGGGCGTCATCCACGGGAGCACGCTCCGAAAGACCCGGATGTACTGCTCGGTCCACCGACCGTAGATGTAGCCGTGGAGTGCCGTCACCAGCCCTGCGCGAGCGCCGGTGCCCGGCCGCCCGTCGCGGCGCTCACGCAGCGCGTGACGGGTCGAGGGCAACAGCAGATGACCGCGCTCACCAGTGAGCCAGAACCCCACGAGTCCCAGAACGGCGACCGCCGGCACGACGACGAGTGCCACCATGGCGTTGCCCTCGGCGTTGATCCCGCCACAGGCTCCGACCACGCGCATGAAAAGAGACTGAATTGCCCGTGAAGGGGGGGCTACGGCCCGCCAGGACTCTCGGCTGGCATGCGGTCCCCCAGGGAATTGCGTGCCGCGGACCCCTCCACCTTGGCGAACAACTCCGCCGACCGGAACGGTTTGGCCAGGTACTCGGTCATCCCCGCCGCGAGGCACGCCGCACGGTCGGAGTCCAGCGCGTGCGCCGTGACCGCGATGATCGGCAGCGACGTGAATCGCGGATCCTCGCGGATCTGGCGGGTGGCCGTAATGCCATCCATCACGGGCATCTGGATGTCCATGATCACGACGTCGAAGGCTCCTTGCCGAACCGCCGCCACCGCTTCGGCCCCGTTAGCGACCACCTCCACCGTGTGCCCCCGCTTCTCGAGCAGTTTCGTAGCCACCTGCTGGTTGATCACGACGTCTTCCGCGAGGAGGACCCGCAACGGGCGGCGGCCGTCACGGAGGGTGTGCTTCGTGAGCAACCCGTGCGAGGTCGCCCCGGAGGCCCGTCGGGCTACGACCGCCGCGAGCGCCTCGACAACCTCCAGCGTGCCCACGGGCTTCGTCAGATAGGCGTCGATCCCGGCCTGGCGACACTGCTCGGCCTCGCCGCGGAGGCCGGCCTGCGTGAGCATGACGATGGCGATATCGCCGATACCGGGGTCCTCGCGGATGGCCGCGCTGAGGTCGAACGCACTGCCGTCGCGGAGGAGGGCGTCCACGAGGACGGCACCATACGGCGTGGCGGCGGCGGCGCCCCGCAGCAGCTCGAGCGCGGCCACCAGCTGCTCGGCTTCGGCCACGCGGGCGCCCGCGGCGGTCAGGTGCTCCCGCACCAGTCGCCCCGCTACCGCCGAATCACCCACGATGAGCACCCGGAGTCCCGCCAGGACGCCCAGCTCGGGCGCGTGCTCCGGCGCCGTCCGGGAGCCGGTCACCGCGCCGAGCGGCAACGTGAACCGGAACTCGCTCCCAACGCCCTCCGTGCTGCGTACCTCGAGCGTCCCACCAAGCGCGCTCACCAGGCGGCGCGTGATGGCAAGCCCCAGCCCCGAGCCACCGTAGCGACGGGTGTGGCTTGGGTCCACCTGTCGGAACTCCTCGAAGATCGCTTCGATCTGGTTTGCCGGGATGCCGATACCGGTGTCCCGCACCGCGACCGCGATCATCTCCGGCCCCGCCGGCGCGAGCAGGACGACGATGCTCCCGGTGGGCGTGAATTTCACGGCGTTCCCCACGAGGTTGGTAAGGATCTGCCGCAGCCGGCCTGGATCGCCCCGCACCATGCGGGGTGTGTCGTCGTGGATATGGCAGGTGAGCACGACGCCGTTCGCGGCGGCTTTGGGCTCCAGGAGACCCGTGACCGACAGGGCAAGCGCCGACAGGTCGAAGTCGCTGATGTCGAGATCGAGGCGCCCGGCCTCGATGCGCGAGAAGTCGAGCACGTCATTGACCACCGACAACAGCCCTCGGGCCGAGGTGCCAATCAGCTCCGCGGCCTCCCGCTGATCAGGCGTCAGGTCGCCCTGCAGCAGGATCTCGGTCATCCCCAGCACGCCGTTCATGGGCGTCCGGATCTCGTGCGACATGGTCACCAGGAACGCGCTCTTGGCCCGATTGGCGGCTTCTGCCGCTTCCCGCGCCTCAGCCAGTTCCTTCAGGATGCTCGCCGGGTCGGCTGGGGTCTCGACGACGGGGTCCATGGCGGCCGGCTCCGGCTGGACCATGGCAGGGCCGGCGCCGCCTCCCGCCATCGGCTCGAGGGCCTGCCGGGCGGCCACTTCCTCCTCGCCCACGAACTCGAGCGTCTGCCGGCGGCCCACCGCCGCGGTGAGTGCCGTAACGACGGTCGGATCGAGCACGCGCCCCGCGATTTCCTCCATCCGGGCCACAGCGGCTTCCGGGCGCATCGGCCGTTGGTAGGGCCGCGCGGTGGTCAGGGCGTCATAGACCTCCGCGGCGTGAATGATGCGTGCTCCCAAGGGTATGTCATTTCCCGCAAGCCGGTCGGGATACCCCGTGCCGTCCCACCGCTCCTGGTGGCTGTGCACGAGGTCCGCCACGGACTTGAGATGCGTCAGCGGCGCGAGAATCCGCGAGCCGATGGCCGGGTGTTCCCGCACGTGCTGCCACTCCGCTTCGGTAAGCGGGCCGACTTTGTCGAGCACGGTCTCGCGAATACCGATCATCCCGAGGTCGTGCAGCCGCCCGGCGGTACGGATCTCCTCGATCTGGTCGTCCGGCAGACCGAGCTGGGCGGCGATCGTCGCGGCGAATTCCGCAACCCGCGCGGAATGCCCGGTCAGGAACGCGTTCTTTGTTTCGAGCGCCGTGACGAGTGCTTCGAGCATCGCGACGGTCAGATCCTCCTGGCGGCGCCGTGCTTCCTCGAGTTCCCGGGTCCGCTCACCCACCTCCCGCTTGAGCCACCCCGACAGCTCACGGTCCTGCGCCAACGTATCCCGCTTGCGCAGCGCCTTGGCAAGCGTCCGGTCGAGGGCATCGAGCTCCACCGGCTTGGTCAGGTAGTCGAGCGCGCCGCGCTGCATGCAGGTCGACACGGTGGCGGCGTCACCTTGCCCCGAGAGCATCACGATCCCGACGTCCGGGTCGATCTCGAGCACCTCGGCGATTACCTCGGTGCCCGGCATTCCGGGAAGACCGACGTCCAGGAGCACGAGGGCGGGGGCCGCGTTCCGCATGCAGGCAACTGCCTCGGTCCCGGACGCGGCCTGCAGCACCTCGTACCCACGGCGCGCGAGAAATCGCGCGAGGGTGCGCCGCACGGCCTCCTCGTCATCCACGACCAGGACGCGGGTATGCTCCATCACTCTGGGACTCGTCATGCCATGGCTCCTGCAGGCGGGGTTGCTCCCGTCACGCGGTCGGCGGCCATCAATGTCTCGCGGATCGCCGCCACCTCGCGTCGGTCGGCAAGGAACGCATCCACGACCGCCGGATCGAACTGCCGTCCACGCTCCGCCTCGATCATCTCGAAGACCGTATCCAACGGCAGGGCGGCGCGATACGGCCGATCGCTGATGAGGGCGTCGAACACATCCGGCACGGCACAGATTCGCCCAAACACCGGAATCGCCGTTCCCGCCAGACGCCGCGGATAGCCGCCCCCATCCCACCGCTCGTGGTGGGTGAGGCAGATCTCCGCACCGGCGCGGAGCACCGCAGACAGGGATCCTTCCAAGATGCTGGCGCCGATGACCGTGTGTTGCTGCATGATGCGGCGTTCGGTGTCATCGAGCGGTCCGGGTTTCCGGAGGATCGCATCCACCACACCGATCTTACCGATGTCATGGAGCGGCGCGGCGTGCCGGACGATCTCCCGCTGCTCGGATGGGAGCTTGAGGCGCGCCGCGATGAGCCCTGCATAGCACCCGATGCGCTCGATGTGCATGGCCGTTTCATGGTCTCGGTAGCCGGTGGCAACGACGAGGCGCCGAATCGAGTCCAGGTGGGCCCGATGGGTATCGCGCTCCGCGGCCGCGGAGCGCTCGAGCGCCAGACGCAGGGCGGCGGTGCGCGCCAATACCTGCGTCTCGAGCTCGCGTTCGTGATCCCGCAAGCGATCGGCCGCGGCTTTCATGCGGAGCAGCCAGGTCGTCCGCAGTCGCAGCTCCGTGAGGTCCGGGGGTTTGGTGATGAAGTCGTTGACCCCCGCCTCGATGGCGCGCAGGCGCGCGGCCCGCCCGTTGAGACCCGTGATCATGACGATGGGGAGGTCGGCGAAGGCCGGGTTGGCGCGGATTCGTTCCGTCACGTCGAACCCATCGAGACCGGGCATGTCCGCATCCAACAGGACGAGGTCCACGCCGAGTTCCAGCTTGGCGAGGCCCTCGCGGCCCTCGCCCGCCACCTCGACCTCGTGACCGAACGACCGGAGCATGCGACCCATCGTGGTGCGCACATGCGCGTCGTCGTCGACGACCAGCACGCGATGCCGGCGGCCCTCCGACGCAGGGGCCGCCCGACCGGTCGCTGGGCGACCCTGCCAGCGGGGCTCGGCTTCGGCCACGATCAGTCGCCCGGCGGCGAGGGAGGCACCGGCACGTCGGTATCCCCCGCGGCGAGGACGGCGTCAATCGCGTAGCGCAGCTCATCCACTGAGAATGGCTTGGGGAGGGCTCGGAAGGCGCCGAGCCGGGTGGCCAGCTCCAGCGTGATCTCCCGCGACAGGTAGCCCCCTCCCGTCGTTACGATCACGCGCACGCCGGGGAACTCCTGGCTCATGCGCAGGGTCGTCTCGATACCGTCCGCGCCCGGCATGTACACATCCATGAGGACCACCTCCGCACGATGTGCGCGGAACGTCGTCACCGCCGCGCGTCCGTCTTCGGCCGTCCAGACTTCGTGCCCGAGCCGCTCCGCCATGCGCCGTGCGACGTTCCGAAACGCGATATCGTCGTCCACGATGAGTACTCGTGCCATCATCCCCTCTCGTCGTTCGTCGAGCCGAGGTCCGCGACCGCCTGGTCAAGCACCTGCCGTACCCGTTCGAGGAGCGCATCACGCGCAAACGGCTTCTGGATCACGGCCACCTGCTGGTGCTCGAGCAGGCGCCGCAGATGGGTGTCATCCGTGTAGCCCGTCATGAACATCACGCGGAGGCCTGGTCGGAGACGCTGGGCGCGGATCGCGAGCTCCCGACCCCCGAAGTCGGGAAGCACGACGTCCGACAGGAGCAGGTGCACCGGTCCCGGCCTCTCGGCAAGGAGCGCCAACCCCTCCTCCGCGCTCGCCGCCTCCAGCACCGTGTATCCTCGCTCGGCGAGGATCCGCCGGGCGATGCGCCGCACCGCGTCCTCGTCTTCGACGACGACCACCGTCTCACTCCCCGTGGGCGCCGACCGGACGATCGGTGGGGCATCCGATGCCACGCCCTTGTCCGACCGCGGCAGATAGACCTTCATCGTGGTGCCGACGCCCTGTTCGCTGTACGCGGCGATGTAGCCATCGGCTTGCTTCACGATTCCAAAACACGTCGCGAGCCCGAGACCGGTGCCCTGCCCGCCGGGCTTGGTCGTGAAGAACGGCTCAAAGAGGTGCTGCTTCACCTCGTCGTGCATGCCCGTGCCCGAGTCGCTCACAGCCAGCAGGACGTAGGATCCAGGCTTGGCTCCGCGGTTGGCGAGAACGAAGGTGTCGTCCAGCACCACGCTCTGGGTGGTGACGGTGAGCGTTCCCCCGTGCGGCATGGCGTCCCGCGCATTGACGACGAGGTTCATGAGCACCTGCTCGACCTGCGCGGGGTCCGCCTCGACGAGATCGGGCGCCGCGGCCAGGTCCAGCTCGATGTGGATGGACGCCTCGAGCAACCGGCCCAACATTTTTTCGGCATCGGTCACCAGCCGGTTCACGCTGAAGACCTGCTTCTCCACGATCTGCTTCCGGGAGAACGCCAGGAGTTGGCGGGTGAGCAGGGCCGCGCGGTCGCTGGCCTTCTTGATCTCGAGTAGCGACTCCCGCAGCGGCGCCGATTCCGGGAGATCCTCGATCGCGAGTTCCGCTTCGCCGCGGATGATCGTGAGCAGATTGTTGAAATCGTGGGCCACCCCACCGGCCAGCCGCCCCACCGCTTCCATCTTCTGCGCCTGGTTCAGCTGCTCCCGCAGCAGACGCTGCTCCGTCACGTCTTCCATCACGTTGATGAGGTGGTTGGCCGCGCCGGCCGCATCGCGCGCCACGGCGGACGTGAGCTTCACCCAGATCGGCCGCCCGTCGCTCCGGAGATACCGCTTCTCCAGGCGAACCGTGCTCCGCCGGCCCGACAGCAGTTCGTCCCGCAGGCGGTCGAGGTTGCCTGACATATCATCCGGGGCCGTCACGTCTTGGAAGCGCATCGTGAGTAGCTCGTCCACCGAGTAGCCCAACATCTCGGCAAACCGGCGATTGGCCCGCACGAAGCGACCCTCGAAGTCCACATGGGAAATCCCCACCGCAGCTTGCTCGAACGTTCCGCGGAACCGGGCCTCGCTCTCGCGCAATGCCGCCTCGGCCTGCCGTCGCTCGGTGACGTCACGGATCACCGCGGAGAAGAAGCGCTGCGCCCCCTGGGTCCAGACCCGGCTGAGCGCCACCTCGGCCGGAAAGGTGGTGCCGTCCCGTCGCCGGGCTATGCCCTCCGTGACCCGGTCCGGGATCACGGCCGCGCCCGACTCCCGCGCCCCCTTCGACTCCCGCCCGTTCCCCGCTGCGCCGAGGTCCGGCAGCAAATCGGCGAAGTGCACGTCCCGGATCTCGGACTCCTCGTAGCCAAACCGCTCGAGCGCCACCCGGTTCCAGTACACGATTCGACCCGACGCGTCCACCGCGATGATGGCATCCGAGGCCGAGTCGGCGACGGCCCGGAACCGGCCTTCGCTGTAGCGCAGGGACGAGAGGGCCGCATTCCGCTCGGACACATCCTCCTTGATCGCGATGAAGTGCGTGATGGCACCCGACAGATCGCGCACCGGCGTGATCTGCATCTCTTCCGCATAGAGCGTCCCGTCTTTGCGACGGTTGGTGAGCTCGCCGCGCCACGGCTCACCGGCCGTGATCGACCGCCACATGGCCCGGTAGAACGCGTCGTTTTGCTCTCCGGACTTGAGGAAACTCGGATTCCGTCCGACGACCTCGGCCGGCTCGTACCCCGTGAGCCGCGTGAAGGCCGGGTTCACCCATTCGATTGCACCCGTGCGATCCGTGATGACGACGCCGTTGGCGGCCGCGTCCAGGGCCGCTGCCTGCAGGCGCATCACCCGTTCGGTCTCCCGTTCGACCGTCACATCGCGCGCGACCCCTTCGACGGCCACCACCCGGCCGGTGGCGTCGCGCACGTACGAGACATGCACGTCCATCCACACGACCGATCCGTCCTTGCAGATCACCCGGGTGCGGAACGGCCGCCGGTCGGCCAGGGGCTCGCGCCGGGCCGCATCCACGACCGGCTCGTCGTCCGGATGGATGACGGTGTCGAGGAGGTGCGGGTTGGCACGCAGGTCCTCGGCACTGTAGCCCGTGATGCGCATCGCCGCGGGGCTGAGGTACTCGAACTCCTGGTCCGGCCACAGCCGATAGCGGAACACGATGTCCGGTACGTGTTCGGGCGGGAGTTCCGGCCGCCGCGACTTGGCGCTGAGTACGTCCATCCGCTGCCCGGCATCGGTCACTCTGGTCTTGATCACCAGGAGACGGGTGGCTCCGTTGACGCCCACCAGCTTCCCATCCACGCGCACCCATGGAGCATCGCCACCAGCCGGCCACCTGACGGTGAGCGTGAACGCGCGGGGGCCTCCCGCCAGGGCGTCCCGCACCCGTCGCGCGATCTCGGCCAGGTCCGATCCTCCCTCCGTGGCCGCGCGCCGCATGGCGGCGAGGTAATCGGCGCCCGGCAGCAACGCCGGGCCGCCCGGCCACGCGCTCACGAGTTCGCGCCAGGCGCTGTTCGCGACGAGGATGGTCCCGGTTTCGTCGAGGACCGCTCCGGGAATGGGGAGCAGTTCCACGGTCTCGGCCGCGCTCACCACCGCCATTGGCTCCGGGTGCCTCGGCTCCAGACCCTGGATCACCTGGGATACGATGGCGGCATCCCCGGACTTGTCCAAGAACGCGGCCGCACCCAACGCCAGACACCGTTCGCGGTACTCTTCCAGCACGTGGTTGGTCAGCACGATCACCGCCGGCCGGGACGGCCGCTCGCGCAGCGCCTCGAGCACCGCGATCCCGCCGCCGCCCGGCATGCTGAGGTCGAGAACAACCGCATCCGGGCGTGCGGTCTCGATCAACGCCAGCGTCTCCTGGGTATCGCACGCCTCCGCGACCACCGAGACCCGCGGATTCTGCAGCAGCTGCGCGGATACCCGCTGGCGCAGGAGCGCCGAGTCGTCCGCGATGAGAATCCGCATTGTGTCACCGGTACCGGTCATGGCGTGGTGTCCGCTTCGGACCTCCAACCTAGGGCGTGACCCGTGGCCCCATCATCGGGGGCGAGCGGGAATCCCTGTGCGACGTGGGGAACGGAGGTGTCGGCGGGAGACGGACACACCCTGAGGCCTCGGACGGGCTGCGCAATAGGCCGCGGCGCCGTGCGCGATTTGCCGACCCATCAGGGTCGTGGCCCGCCGAAACCGCAGTCCCACGCCTTGGCGCGTGGTGTGCCCGTAAGCCGTTACTTAGCAACGTGATGATAGGGCGCCGATCGCCGGCACTTCCCGGTCTGACTGGCAGACCCGGGGCCCGGAGGCCCTACTCGGCAATACCGTGCTGGACCGCGTAGCGGATGAGGTCGGCGGTTGTCTTGAGGCGGAGCTTCTCGAGAATCCGCTCCCGGTAGGTGCTGACGGTCTTGGGGCTCAGCTCGAGGGCGGCCCCGATTTCCTTGACGCTGAGCCCCCGGCCCAGCGACTGGAGGACCTGGAACTCCCGGTCGGAGAGGTGCTCGTGATCGGGGAGCACCGCGTCTCCGGTCAGATGGGCCGCGAGGTGCTGGGCCAAGGTCTCGCTGATGTACCGCAACCCGCGCGAGGCGCGCCGGATGGCGTCCTGGAGGTCGTCCGGGGAGCGCTCCTTGGTGACGTAGCCCGTAGCACCCGCCTTGAGCGCCCGCTCCGCGTACTCTTCTTCCGCGTGCCCGCTCAGCACCACCGTGTGGACGGTGGGGTGCTGTTCCCGGAGCACGCGGAGCGTCTCGAGGAATCCCCTGCCCGGCATGGCCACGTCAAGCAGGACGACATCGGGCTGCTCGGCCGCCACGGCGGGAAGCACGCCGTCTCCGGTCTCGACCTCGCCGACCACGCGGATGTCCGTGGTGCTCTCGAGCATCCGCCGGATACCGTCACGTACCAGCATATGATCATCCGCGATGAGCACTCGGATCATGGCATCTCCGCTCCAGCGTGACGCATCACAGACCTGCCGGATATCGCTGACCAGGCCGCGCGGGCCCTGCCGCACTGCACCCCGAGCCTACCCCACGCGCAGGTGGCTCTTGGCTGGGCGCCCGGATGCAATCGAGGACCTGTCATGCAATCTGCGACCCCCTGGTGCGCTGCGCCACACCGTGTTCCCGGGCCGGTCGTTCCGCTCCTCCCGGCGGGACCATGCCTGCCGCGCTGGATCGAGGCGCCGCGCCGTACCGCCGACTGGCCCCCTGACGGACCTCAGAGAGAACTCGCGCTCGGCCCCCCGACCGCAGCCTGGTCTTCGATCACCCCTGCCGGGTCCCACCCCCCGGCGCACGGCATCGCCAGACTCACGACCGTCCCCTGCGGGCGCTGCGCTCCGACGGTCACGGTTCCTCCCCATGCGGCGGCCCGTTCCTGCATCCCGAGAATCCCGAGTGGCGTCCGATCGCTCGGCCGATCCTCCGGAAGGCCGCGCCCGTCGTCGCGCACCTCGAGCCGGAGCCAGTCCCCGTCGACCGCCGCCACGATCTCGACTCGGGTCGCCTCCGCATGCCGCGCGACGTTGGTCAGGGCCTCCTGAATGATCCGGAAGACCGCAAGGCCCCGACCCGGCTCGATTTCCGGGATGCTGTCCAGTCCGATGAGCTCAACTGGCAGGCCCGCGCGCCGCCCCAGCTCACGCACCTGCCATCGGATGGCGGCCGCGAGCCCGAGATCATCGAGCACCCCCGGGCGGAGCTCACCCGACATGCGCCGGACGAAGTCCACCATCGTGTCGACGAGCCGTAGCGACTCGTTCGTCCGGTCCCGGGCGTCATCGTCGTCGCGGGGGAGGCGCGTTCGCAGCCAGCTCAGGTCCATCTTCAGGCCCGTGAGATCCTGACCCATCTCGTCGTGCAGCTCGCGAGCCATACGCGCCCGCTCGGCTTCCCGCGTCTGTTCCTGCGCGAAGGCCATCTGGCGGATGCGCTCGCGCGACGCATAGACCTCCGCCTCGGCGCGCTTCCGCTCCGTGATGTCCGTGTGGGTACCGAGCAGGCGCGTCGGCCGCCCGGTTTCGTCCCACTCGACCGCTTTCCCAACGGCAAGCACCCACTTCCACCCACCGTCCTTGGTGCGGAGCCGGAACTCCGCACCGTAATCGGGGCGTCGACCAGCGATGTAGTCGGCATACCGCTGCGCCACCGCGGTGCGATCGTCCGGGTGAATCTGCTCGAGCCAGGAGGCGTGCGTCACCTCCAACTCGTCGGGCTCGAAGCCGAGCATGCGGCAGTATTCCGCACTCACCACGGATGTGCCGGTCCGGACGTTGGAGTCGAACAGCCCCTGATTGGCGGCGGTCACCGCGAGCCGCAGCCGCTCCTCACTCTCGGCCAGCGCCCGCTCCGCGGCCTTCCGCTCCGTGATATCCTGCCCGATCCCGATCATGCTCCCGTTCGACAGGCGCACGTTGGCCCACATGGTGTCCAGCACCCGTCCATCACGCAGGACCGTACGAAAATCATCCCACTCCCCCGACGCCTCCCTGATGCATCGCAGGACGCGGGCATGCTCCTCCGGGTCGGGATAGAACTCCGCCATCAGGTTCGGATGCGCCCGGCACTCCTGGAGGCTCCATCCCAGAATGCGTTCCCATGCGCCGTTCACGAACTGGACCCGCCCCGCCGAGTCGAACACGCCGAGCATCACCGGGACGTTGTTGACGATGCGCTCGAGCACCTCCTGCTCCTTGCGCAGCGCATCCGCGATTCGGCGCCGCTCGGTAATGTCCGTGAGCGCGCCCACCATCGCCACGGTACCGTCATCCTGCACCAGCGGCGCCTCGCGCACCTCCACCCAGATGAGGCGGCCCCGCGCGGTCCGCAACTGCAGCTCGTAGGGCGGCTGGCGCTCGCCCGTCGCCAACGCGCGCTCGGTGGCGTCAATGCCCGCCTGGTTCTCGGGGTGATCGGTGAGGAACGCCGTCCACCGTCGTGGGGCATCCTCCGGCTCGCAGTCGAGCACGTCCCGGACCTGCGGGCTCACGTAGGTGACCGTGCGGTCGGCCGTGTGGCTGTAGAACACGTTCGTGCTGTGCTCGACCACGTGGCGGAGCTGCGCTTCGAGCTTGCGCCGCTCCGAAACGTCCGTCGAGATCCCGAACATCGCGGTGACCCGACCGCTCGCGTCCACGACCACTTCCGCCGTGGCCTGGACGTACCGCACTTCTCCATCGGCACGGAGGATCCGGTATTCCCGTGCCCCGCCCCGCTTCTCCCGCGCGAACCGGTCGAGGTCCGCTTCGACGGCCGCCCGATCGTTCGGGTGCACCATGCCAAGGTAGGCCTCGTACGTTCCGTCGAACTCGTGTGGCTCGAGCCCGTACAGTCGACAGTGTCCCACCGACCACGTGACACGCGCCGTCTCGGCGTCGAAGCGCCAGTTGCCCATCACCGCCACGCGCTCCGCCGCGGCGAGGCGGTCGAGCGAATGTTGGAGCGCTCGCTCCACCTGCTTCCGTGCCGTGATGTCCCGCAAGATCGAGCGCGAGGCAATGATGGTCCCCTCCGGGTGGCGCACGGCCGTCGCCTGGAGGCTCACCTCGATGGTCGTCCCGTCGCGTCGCCGCACGAGCAGTTCGCTGTCCACGACCTCGCCGACCTCTTGGAGGGTCCGCATCCCCGCTCGTACCGCCGCGTGGCTTTCGGGTGCATACACCTCGAACACGGATCGGCCCACCAACTCCTCGCGGCGATACCCGAGCGTCCGGACGGCCGTCTCGTTGCACACGAGGATGCGTCCGGTCGCCAGTTCAACCGACCAGTACATGGACGGTGCGTGGTCATAGAGGTCTTGGTAGCGTCGCTCCGATTCGCGCACGGCGTCCTGGGCCGCGTGCGCGGCCAAGCTCTGCGCCAGCAGGTTCGCGACGGATTGGACGAATCCCACATCGTCAGCGCTGAACGGGCGCACGGTGCGACTGTGCGCCCCGAGCACACCATACGGTCGGTCCGCATCCCCGATGACGACGCTGATGCCACTGCGCACGTCGTGGGTCGTGAGCAACGGCGGTGCCCGAAAGCGCGACTCCCTCTCGAAGTCATCGACCACGACGGGTGCACCCTGCCTGAGCGTGTAGCCCGCCTGGGATGCCCCGTTCCCCTCCACGTACGCGGTGCCTACGAGCCCCGCCTCCCACCCAACCCCGGCCACGAGCCGCAGTCGGGTCCCTCCCGGTTCACACTTCAGCACCTGGACGAGTTCGACCTCGAGTCCCTCCGCCACCATCCGCGCCGCCTCGCGCTCGAGGTCCATGAGCGCCGTGTCCGAGAGCGCCAACGTACCGAGTTCGACAACGGCGGCCTGCTGCCGCAGCTGACGTTCCAAGACGGCGTGTGCAGCAATCCGCTCCTCCACCTTGTGCCGAGCGTACGTAATGGCGCCTTCCAGCTCGCGCGCCATCCGGTTGAACGCGGCCTCCAGACCGCCCAGTTCGTCCGTACCCGATTCCGGAACGCGGTGCCCCAGGTTTCCTCCCGCAAGCTCCAGGGCTCCGAGATGCAGGGACTCCAGGCGGTGCCCCAAGCGGCGGACGAGCCACCAGGAGGTGCGCAGCACGACGAGGATCAGGAGGGCCAGCGACAGGAAGACGGCGTTGCTGAGGTCGCGCGAGGTCCGCTCCATCATCTCGTGGGTCCGCTCGTTCAACTCGAGGGCATCAGCCACGATCAATGGAGACTCGGCGACGATCTGTCCCACGAGCGCACGTTGTTGCGCCGCGACGGTGTCCTCGACGTCGGTCGGGGCGCCGATCAGCCCGCCAAGGTCCCGCGCCGCCCGGACAAGGCGCTCAACCTTGTCCACCTGGCCCGCGATCCGTGCCATGAGTGTCAGCTCGAGCTGCGCTTCATTGGACAGGGCGTCCACGACCTGGCGCAGTTCCCCCACCCGGTCCTCGAGCGAATCAAGGAGCGCCGGCGCGGGGATCAGAGCAAACGCCTCCGCCGCGTGCTGGACGTGACTGCCGCAGCGTATCATGTCGAGGGTGAGCGCGTGCGCCCCGGCCCCGCGAGCTTCCGAACGGCGCTCGATGATCGCAGTGATCCCGACCGCCAACACGGCCACCACGGTGAGGCCCACCCCGAGCAGCAGCCGCCGGCGCAGACTCATCCGCGTCTCGCTCCGAGCCACCCCTGTGGGCGGCCCCTTGCCAGGTACCACACGTGTCCCGCCATCGGCGACGCCTCTCCCCGCTCGTACCCCCCGTGCGGCGCCTCAACCCCGCACATGCCCATGAGGCTCTGGCGCGCACCGGTACCAGGATAAGGCGCGCCGAGGGAGAGGAATGTCGGCCCACTGGGCCTTGGCGTGTGGGAATCGGCGACCGCGCCTGTCGGGCGGAGGACTACATCAACGGCTCGGCGACCGCGAGGGGACGCAAGATGGGGCCGTCGTCAATCACCTCGGGCGGGGTGATCGTCCGGTCCACACCCGTGGCGGGGGACGATGGCCGTGTCCGGAGTGCCGTGTCAGTTGGCGGTATACGCCAAGGTGATCGTCGCGCCCGTCACGCCGCTGGCGGCCTCAGCCCGCTGGGGGAACCGGGCCAGCAGCCGCTCGCCGTCCGCAACCACCGCGAGGGTCGCGTCAGTCCCTGCGACGGCCACCGAACGACAACGCCCGACCGCGCCAGATGGCCGGCAGACCTGCATCGTGACGGGGCTCGCGTTGACTCGGGACAGGCCTGACAGCCGTCCGGAGACCGCAATCGTGGAGTGGAGCGGGGCGGCGATCGAGAACGCCGATGTCGAGGGGAGCAGCCCTCCAGTCGCTGTGGAGGCGGTGCTTTCAAACGGATCGAACGGCATGCGGTCCAAGGTTCCGATATCGGTCACCACGGCCATCACCTCCATGGTGGCCGACGCCGGCTGTGCAGGCAGGGGAGTCGAGCACACCATCGCGCCGACCACCGTGGCGCCACTCACCCGTCTGCTCAGACTCGCGAACCACATGCTGATCTCCCACGTCTCCGCACCCGCGTGCGGCCGGTTCCATCGGGGGCCGATGGACGATCCCAAGGTGGCAGCGCGCCAACACTGGTCCTATCCGTGGGGGGGGACCACGTGGCGTACGACATGGGACCGACCGGTGTGGGGGTGCGCGCGCGGTGCGTGTAGGGATCGTGCCGACCACCGCCGTGCATTCGTGCGCTGGCGCACGCTGGCAGGGGGCCTCTCGTGCGCCAGCACACACCGGCTACTCGCGATGGGTCCTGCAGACGGGCTTCGGGTCGGAGACGGCGCTTGCGCCGATCGGGTTCACCGAATGACGGGATGGCGGGCCACGGTGACGGTGCGCACCTTGCGGCCGGTCGTAGCACCGGCGTCGTGCCGACCGCGGCACCGCGGTCAGGGCACGACGATCAGCGGCCGCGTGAGCGCACGCGCCGCCGTCTCCGGATCCGCGTCGGGCGCCACCACGTACCGGAACGCCACCCGGCCCTGCTGGCCGGCCCGGTAGTTCGTCTCCCAATAGTTGTTCATCACGTACGACCAGACGGTTCCCGAAGGCTGCACCTGCGTCCGCCACCCGGTGACGATCGGATCGGAGCCAAGGGCACCAATCTGCAGCACCGGAACGTCGAGCATGACGAGCGTGACCGTGTGCGCTGTCGCGCTCGACCCATCCCGCAGCTGGATCCAGCTTCGTGCACTGAAGTAGTTGCGATTGGCACCCGGCAGCTGCTCCTCCTCGAGCGTGGCCGCGCCCCCGGGTACACTGATCCGCACGGATGCCGGGTCGCCGGCGAACGCGAACCGATACAACACCGCCTCCGGATCGTAGACGAGCCGCTTGTCCAGGCGGGCGATGATCTCGATGCGCGGGAGGCCGTCCACCAGGATCACTTCCGTCTCGATGCCGGTGGTGCCTGGCGCCGCTGCCCGCCAGACGAGTGATCGGACGATCGGCCCCGATTCGCC
>JAOUDR010000358.1 GCA_029859185.1 Gemmatimonadota bacterium | reverse complement strand
AGGGTCTCGTGGTGCGGGGAGCCCTCAGGGGGATGACTCATGACCGCCTCCAGGTCAGTCGCGTCACGAACGGCCCGCTCATCCAGGATGCTCTTACCGGCCGTACCCTGCGCGGGTCGCCAAGGTCCGTCCGATATGAGCGCCTCGGCTTGCGTCGGAAGCGCTCGTGCTCCAAGTCTCGGCCTGTTGGGGGTCCTTCCGCTCACACGACGTGGACGTGTGCGCCTCCCGCAGTCTGCCCGGCAACGACCGTCGGCTCGTGCAGCGCCCACCACTTCCGCGCACGGTCCGGCGTCCACGGGGTCCCTGTCTCGCAGGCGGCCAGCGCCGCGTCGAGCTCGGCGGCGTTCTGGGGACGGCGTGCGGGGTCCTTCTCGAGACACGACAAAATCACCGCTTCGAACGCGGCCGGGATGGGAAGCTCCGATCGGTGCGACGGCCGCTCGGGCGCCGTCTGCAGATGATGTGCCATCACCTGCATCGAGGTTCGGCCGCGGAACACGAGCTCGCCCGTGACGAGCCAGTACGCCACGCAACCGACCGCATAGAGATCCGAGCGGGCATCCACCTCGCCGCACGCCTGCTCCGGGGCCATGTAGGCCGGTGTGCCCCCGGCCTGGTGCGCGGCCGTGAGGTTGGGGTCACGCCCGCCCGACCCATGTCGCGGCTTCACCAGGCCGAAGTCGAGCAGCTTCACGAAGTCGACGGGCTGGCCCCGGCGGCACAGGTACACGTTGGCCGGCTTGATGTCGCGGTGGATCAACTCGTACTCGTGTGCCTCCGCGAGGGAGTCACACATCTGGCGCAGCAGGTAGAGGGCGCGTTCGGATGGCAGCGGCCCGAATCGCTGCACCAGCGTCTCCAGATCGAACCCCTCGAGCAGTTCCATGACGTAGTAGAAGGTGCCGTCGGCCGTCATCCCGAAGTCGTAGACGTCGATGGTATGCGGCGACCGCATGAGCGCCGTTGCCTGTGCCTCGCGCTCGAACCGATGGCGCAGCGTCGCCTGACTCTCCCGGGTCCCGGTGCCGAGCTTGTCGGGCCGGATCAGCTTGATCGCGGCCGGTCGCGCGAGCATGCGGTGCTTGGCGCGCCACACCTCGCCCATGCCCCCCCCACCCAAACGGTCCGTAAGGCGGTAGCTCCCCAACTCCCGCGCCTTCGACACCGCGGCGCCCAGGGAGTACACGACCCGGGCACCGACCCAGGCCGTGACGACGATCATGAAGTAGGGCACGAGCAGCGCGCTCAGCCACAGGCTCGGCGTGAGGACGATGGAGGTGCCCCCGTACGCGACGGTGAGCACGAGCGTGACGGGGACGGCGCTGCCGGCGCCGATCGCCGCCAGCAGCGCGCGCCACGGCTGGTTGGGCGAGACGATCGTGAAGAACATGATCCACGGCGCGACGAACGACAGGCCGAAGATCTCGAGATGCGCCGGCTCGTACGCCAGCCCTCGGTATACCCCCCAGTACGCGGCGAAGGCAATCCCGTAGGCGCCGATCACCTCGAACACCAGGCCGATGGTCATCAGCCGGGCGGGCGGAATGCGCCGGCTGCTGGCCAAAGCGGCGACCACCAGCGCCACGGTGATGGAGAAGACCGGCGGGCCCCAGCCGTAGAATTGGGTGAGCTCCGCCCGGGCAGCCGGATCGAGCAGTGCGTACGAAGCCTCGCCGAGCAGGAAGCCACCGGCGTAGATGAGGGCGATCACCCGCAGGCGCCGCGCGGAGTCGCGCAGCAGGTCGTCGGGCAGGCCTGGCACCGGCCCCGGCTGACTGGACGAGGCCGGTGAGTCCATCCGCGTGACCAGTGGCGCGTCGTCGTGCATCTCCGGCCCCTTCCGAAAGCCGAGCGTCGGACTTGGCAATTCAGATCCGCGGGTATCGCCGATGGAACATGCGTCCGGAGCGCGGTTGCCGCGAGTCCGGTGCCCGGGCCTGCGCACTCGTGCTGCCGCAGGAGGATGCCGATTTCCCCTGGGACAGGCCAGTGTCATATGATTGCCCCGGTCCCGCCACTCATTCCTAAGCTGGCACGCGTGGTCCGATGAGCCCGAGCGAACTGGAAACGGAACTCACCCAGCACCATCGCGCAGCCTTCGGCTGGGCCCTGGCCTGCTGCCGGTGGGATCGAACGATGGCGGAGGACGTGTTGCAGACCGCGTACTTGAAGATCGTGGACGGCCGGGCCCGCTATGCCGGGCGGTCCGCGTTCCGGACCTGGCTGTTTGGGGTGATTCGGCGGACGGCAGGCGAAGAGCGCCGGCGACGCGCGGTGCGCCGGGTGCTGCCGCTGGCAGGGCTCGACGACCGCCATGCCCCGCGTGCGCCGGGACCGGATCCAGCCGACGTCCTTGCGCGGGCCGAGTCGTCGATGCGGCTGGTCGAAGCGCTGCGCCTGCTGCCCAGCCGGCAGCGCGAGGTGCTCCACCTCGTGTTCTACCACGAGCTCTCCATTGCCGAAGCGGCGGCGGTGATGCGCGTGTCGCTGGGGACCGCGCGCACGCACTACGAGCGCGGCAAGGCACGGCTGCGCACGCTGCTTGGGGAAGCGCCCCATGTCTGAGCGCGATGCCGCCGATGTCGAACTCCGGGCGCGGTTTGCGGCCCTCGCGGCCGAAGACGCCCGCGCGGCGCCGCGCTTCGCGGTTCCGCGGGTCGGGCGGGTGCGCCGCGTCGTCTCGCGACCCCTCGCCGCCGCCGCCACCGCGGTGCTGATGGCCGGCGCCGGCTACACGTGGTGGGCCACCCGCCCGCGCGCGGCCGCGCCGTATCCGATCGACCTGGCGAGCGTGACGTGGACGGCGCCCACCGACTTCCTGCTGGACACGCCCGGCCTCGCGTTGTTGCGGGACGTGCCGAGCTTTACCGCGGGCACCGGCGCCGCAGGCCGTATCGCGCCCGCGCTCACCGACGACACCGTGCGGAGGACACCCTCATGACGACTCGACTGCCCCTCATGCTGCTGCTGGGCCTCCTGGGGTCTGGCCCGCTGCTCGCCCAGGAGCCGGGCCGACGGGGTCCCGCGCCCCAGCCGCAGCGACCCGATCCGATGGAGGACGTTCTGTTCGCGCCGGAGCTGGTCATGCAGCACCAGCGTGCCATCGGACTCACCCCCGAGCAACAAACGGCGATCACGGATGCCGTGAAGACCCTGCAGGCGCAGGTGGTGGATTTCCAGTGGAAGATGCAGTACGAACAGCAACAACTCGTCGAGCTGCTGGGACAGCCCACGGTGCAGGAAGCCACGGTGCTGGCACAAGTGGATCGCGTGCTCGAGGTCGAGCGGCAGATCAAACGCACGCACCTCGCGGCGCTGATCCGGATCAAGAACACGCTGTCCGCGGAACAGCAGCAGCAGCTCCGGGACCTGCGGCGGCCGCCGCCCGGGGTGCGATGAGACACGGCGGACCCGGCGGGTAGGGCGGACGCCCCCGACGGGCGCTGCCCCCTACCGCGCACGCACGCGCTCGCAGAAGGTCGATTGGACGAAGACGCGGTCGCTGCGGGAATGGCCGACGCGGTGCCCGTCCCGCTGGCCCATCCGTGCCACGCGTCCTATCATGGAAAGGTCTCTGCCGGGCTCGTACCCGCCACCGCCGAGAGACCCTCGGCAAAAGGCCTCACGGCGGCGATCTGTCACGACTTCGACTTCCCGGTGCTGCTGCGACAGGCGGGCACGCTCGGTGCCGCCGCGGCGCTCGCGCCGTCGGACGACTGGCCTGATATCGCGTGGCTCCACGCCAACATGGCACGGCTGCGCGCTGTCGAAAACGGTGTGACCCTGCTCCGGCCGGCCTACGGCGTGTCGTTGGTGGCCGATCCCGAGGGACGGGTACTGGCCGCCGGAAACACGTTCGACGGCGCGTGGACCGTCGTGGCGACGGTGCCGTGGCGGCGCGAGTGCA
>JAOUDR010000357.1 GCA_029859185.1 Gemmatimonadota bacterium | reverse complement strand
ATCGATCCGGCAGCGCGGCCCCGCTCAGCCCCATCCCACCGGCCGAGAGGTTGAGCAGGCTCTGGCTGTAGCGGAGCTCGACCGTGAGCTGCGGAGCACCCAGCGGGAAGACGACGCCGAAGCCGAACAGCGCCGCGACGTCCAGGTCGTTCAGCACCGTCTTGATATCCTCGTCCGGGCCGCGTCCCCTGAGTTTCGCGTCGAGCAGCATGCCGACGTCGAATCCTCCGGTCACATAGGTGCGCCCATGCAGGGCCTGGACCTTGGCAAGCACCGGGAGCGTCACGTAGCTCAAGGCCACATCCAGACTATCACGCGGCTGTTCCTCGCCCTCGATGGCGAACGCGATGCCCGTGGTTCGCCGCGCGTATTGCGGCTGGAAGCTCACGAACACGTCCTGGGCAACTGAGAACTCGAAGACGACCCCCGCGAGAAAACCGGTGGCCCCCGAGTACTGCGTGTTCAGCGGCGCGTCACCCTGAATGCCGGCCCGATTGAGCCCGCCCACGATGCCGAGGCGCTGTGCCCCTGCTGTTCCGGGCATCAGCACTACGGACGATGCGATCAGGAAAGGAGCGAGATGAACCAATCGCGTGCGCATGAGCGAAAACCAGGCGTCAAGAGAAGACAGGGGAATCGGGTCACCGTCCGTCAATCCGTCAATCCGCTCCAACAAGATCCCCCGTTTGCAGCAAGCCGACAAGGGACCGCCAAAACGAAGAGGGCGCCGATTGAACGCAGCGCCCTCTGTCATCGCCGGACATCGGCCTACCGACCGGTACGCCCCATCGTGCCCCAGAGCACGTCCCACAACGGGGAGCTGACGCCGAAGTTTCGAGTCGAGTCGTAGTAGTGGTGCCGGAAATGCCGCTTCTTCTGGTAGCGGCCAACCGCGGTCTTCCCGGAGCTATGATGCGTCAGATAGTGCGTGGTGTCGTAGATGAGGTAGCCCGAGACGAGTCCCGCGAACGCCGCTGGGGTCAGGGGGCCGATGGCCCACTGAAACAGGAAGAAGAAGACCAACGCCAACGGGATGCTCACGCTGGGCGGCATGACCAGCCGGCCAGAGTCGTTCGGGTAATCGTGGTGCACGCCGTGCACCAGGAAGTAGAACCTGTGCCGCCACGTTGGGAGTGCGGGAATCACCGCCTGGCCCGGCGTCAGCGAGGCCGTGACCGCACGGGTCTCGTCTTCGACCCACTGCGGCGGGTGGAACACGAAGCGGTGAATGACGTACTCCAGCAGGCTCCACACCAGCACGCCACCCACGAACAGCAATGCGATCTGCGCGACGCCCTGCCCCGCTTGGCCAGCGAGGAAGAGCATCACCGAAATCACCGGGATGTACAGCAGGTGCGGTACGGCCGGGTGCACGTGGCTCATCCGCTCCATCAACTCCGAGCGGAACATGCGGCACGTCTCGTCTTCGTTCGAGACGTAGCGGCGCTCGCGCGCCCGCGGCTCGGTTGCAACGGTCATTGGCGTCCTCCTGCAGGAACACTGCCCTGTCGGGCGTCCGTAACCGTAAGTGGTCATTGGCGATAGTGCAAGTCGGAATTCGAGGAGGCCGCCTTCCCGGCCTTGACCGTGTTGCCGCCGCCGGGTCGCGAATCCTCGGGTTTGTGACCTACCGCACTTCACCACCTCCCGCGGCGGGCCTACCCTGGTTCGAGGACAACCTCACTCAGCGGGGGTGACGGATGCCAGCAGCGATTCTCTGGTTGACGGTGGCGGCGTGGCTTCTCCTCGTCGGCATCGCGGTGGCCGAGCTGGTGCGGAGTTGGCGCCAGGCGCGGGAGACAATCGAGCCCCAGTAAGCACCCCGCGGCGGTTCCCACGGTCCAAGACTCTCATCCAGCGACCCGGCGGAGCCCGGACAGGCCGTGGTGAGCACCCCAGACTGCGGCCTGCCGGACCGCCGCGCCCTTCACTTTGGGCGTCCGTGAGCCGAGAATGCGCGCAGACCGATCTGGACGAGGTGTGCGTGTCTCCGCATGAACCCGCTGCGCTGGAAATCGACGGCCGTCGACTCCACGCCATGATGCATGCTGTCTTGATGCGCGTCGCTCCGCACGTGGACTCGCTTGCCGAGCAGCCGGCGCACGACCTCGACGGCCACGTGGCGCTCGCGCGGTCCCTCGCGGAGCCACTCCCCGAGCACGGTGCGTCGCTGGACGACGTGCTCGGCATCCTGTTCGACCGCGCCGTCCCCAAGAGCTTCAACACGGCAGGCCCCGGCTACCTCGCGTACATCCCTGGTGGCGGTCTCCTCCATGCCGCCGTAGCCGATTTCCTGGCCGACGCGGTCAACCGATACACCGGCGTATGGCTCGCGGCACCCGGCCTGGTGCAGCTCGAGACCAACGTATTGCGGTGGCTCACCGGCATGGTCGGCTTCCCGGACACCGCCCACGGCATCCTCTCGTCCGGCGGGTCGCTCGCGAACTTCTCCGCTGTCGTTGCCGCCCGCGCGGACCGGCTCCCCGAGCAGTTCCTGAACGGCACCCTCTACGTATCGGATCAGGTCCACCACTCGGTACAGAAAGCGGCAATGCTCGCGGGCTTCCCGGCAGGCAACGTGTGCGTGGTGCCCTCAGACGATCGGTTTCGCATGCGACTCGACGCACTCGAGGACGCGATCGCGCGGGATCGGGCCGCCGGCCAGCAGCCGTTTCTGGTGGTCGGCAGCGGCGGCACCACCAACACCGGCGCGGTCGATGACCTTCCCGGGCTCGCCACCATTGCCGCGCGGGAAGACCTCTGGTTCCACGTGGACGCCGCGTACGGCGGCTTCTTCGTCATGACCGACCGCGGGCGTCGGGCGCTCGCCGGGATGGAGCGAGCCGATTCGATCACGCTCGATCCGCACAAGGGCCTGTTCCTGCCATACGGCACCGGCGCCTTGTTGGTGCGGGACGTGGCGACGCTCAAGCGGTCGCACGCCACGGAAGGAGCGTACCTCCCGCCCATGCAGGGCCAGGACGAGTTCTTCGACTACTGCCAGATCTCGCCGGAGCTGTCGCGCCCGTTCCGCGGCCTGCGCCTGTGGTTACCACTCAAGTTGCTGGGTGCCGCCGTCTTCCGCGCCGCCTTGGACGAGAAGCTGGACCTTGCACACCGCGCCGCGGACGGATTGCGGGCAATACGCGGCATGGAGGTTGTTGCTGAGCCCGAGCTTTCGACCGTGGCGTTCCGGGCGACCTGGCCGGGCGTGGACGCCGCGGAGACCAACGCGCGCAACCGCCGCCTCCTCGACGGCGTCAATCGGAAGAAGCGGGTCTACCTCACCGCCACGACGGTCAACGGGCAATTCCTGCTGCGCATCTGCGTGCTGTCGTTCCGTACGCATCGGGATCGGATCGACGAGTGCCTGGCCGACATCGCGCAGGCGCTGGACGAGCTGGCATCCTGACCGGACAGGTCGGGACGCGCTCACGTGGGCGTGTGCTCGCTCCGTCTCTCTTGGTCACGGCCCCGTTCCGGCAGCCGCGGGCCGCACCGTCACTCTCGCCACCGTTGACTTCCCGTATAGACCCGCTACGATCCGCGGTCATCAGGAAGGGGAGTAGCTCCGCCGACCGACCAGTCGTCGGCCGGTAATGCCCAACCGTCGGGAACTGCACCGAAGGGTGCACGGTTCGGCATGATCCCGCATCGAGATCGGGCGAGACCTTCGCGAAGGACCGGGACCATCCCGGCCGAGCGAGTCTCGCCCGTTGTGCATTCCCCAACACGGTGGGAGGTGTATGGCGGCACGGGAGCGGTGGGGGACGAGGGTGGGTCTCGTCCTCGCGATGGCCGGCAATGCGGTCGGCCTCGGCAACTTCCTGCGGTTTCCGGCCCAGGCCGCCCAGAACGGCGGCGGGGCCTTTTTGCTGCCCTACCTGATCTCCTTCGTGCTGATGGGCATCCCGCTCCTCTGGGTC
>JAOUDR010000356.1 GCA_029859185.1 Gemmatimonadota bacterium | reverse complement strand
ATCCGCTTGAAGCGGTCGTGATACCGCAGCAGGAAGAGCGCGTCCTCTACGACCTGGTTGATCGGAACGGGGTACTTGGCCCGGGCCTTCGGCCTCGAGAAGTCGAGCAGGCCGTCCACGATGGACTTGCACCGGGTCAACTCGCTCTGGATGATCTCGAGGTACTCCGCGACCGCCGCCTGTGGCGCGAGCGGAAGTTCGTCGAGGCGCGAGTTGAGGGCTTCCACGCAGGCTCCAATGGTGGCCAGCGGATTGTTGATCTCATGCATGACCCCTGCAGCCAACTGCCCCACCGCTGCGAGCTTCTCCGTCTGGGCGATCTGCTGCTGACCCAGCTTTGACTGCGTGATGTCCTCGCCGATGGTGATGACGTGGGTCACCTGTTGGTCGTCGAGGCGCATCGGGATCTTGGAGAGCCGGTAGTAGCGCGGGCCGGCCGGTCCCTCCGTCTGGATCTCCATCTCCTCGATCCCACCGGTGGCAAACACGCGGTCGAACTCCTCCTTGATCAGATCGCGCGGCTGGCGGTGGAGCACGTCGAACACGGGGCGCCCGAGCGCCGTATCCCGCGCGACCCCCTGCGTCCCGGTCTCGCGCTTGCGGTTCCACGCCTGAATGCGGTAGTCCCGGTCGATCACGTAGAGCCCAACCGGCAGCGAGTCGATGATCCGGCTGGTCAGACGCCGCTGGGCGTCGATCTCCCTGGTGCGGAGGGCCACCTGCCCGGCAAGGTCTTCCGACAGGGTAATGGTCGAGAGGAGGGGCGCCAGAATGTTCGCGACGGTGCGCGTGACCTCCGTCCAGACCACGCGGTCCGGCGTGTCGGCCACGCGACATTCGAGGAGACCGAGTCGCTCCCCCTGATAGGTCAGCGGCGCGACGAGGTACGGCTCGTCAGGTCGCCACGGGGGAGGCTCCGGTAGTCCCGTGATCGCGGCAATCTGCGGCTCGTCGTGCAGATCCTTGGCACGGTCCCCAAGCGCGCGAATCGGTCGGAAGGTGGCGTCGTCCCGCCCACGCATCCAGACGCAACACGCCTGGGCTCCGATCCCGCGCTTGAGGGCGGTCGCGACACCGGCGAGCACCTCCTCCACCCCCAACGACGCGGAGAGATACGACGCGACGTCAGCGAGCACGGCGAGCGCGGTGCGGGCGGCGGGGGTCTCAGGCACGGTGGCCCACCCGGCGTCCGGATCCCGTGCCCACACGCCGTGCGCTCGCAGACCGAACCCTACCGCTCCTCGGGGACCGAGAGGAGCGGGTGTCGCCGGGGGCCGGTCCGCCCGAATACGCGGCCACACTGGTCATCCGTACCCCCCTCGCGTGAACCGCAGCATGCCTATCGGATTATACGCCGAACGACGTAGCCACCGGAGTCGCTGACGAAAACGGCGCGGCCGGCGGCGGCGACCCCGGCCGGCCCGGCGATGGCCGTCCGGCCCGCTTCGAAGAGGTCAGGGCCCGGCACCGCGGCCCCGGTTCCGGCGAACGTATCGATCGAATCGGGCCCGAGTCGGATCAGTCGCACCCGGTAATTGCCGCGGTCGGCCACGAACAGCAACGTGCCGCCCACCGCGAGCGCCCCAGGCTTGCGGAACAGCGCTGCCGCCGCCGGGCCGCGGTCGCCGGCGAACCCTTCAGCCCCCAGGCCGGCAAACGCCCAGATCGTGTCCCCCACGACGCGTCTGATCCGATGGTTGCCAGCGTCCGACACGAACGCGGTGTCGCCGCTCCACGCGAGCCCCTCCGGTCCGCGCAGCGCCGCTTCGGGAGCGGGACCGCCGTCGCCCGCATCCCCCGCTGTGCCACGCCCGGCGAAGGTCCCGACCTTGCCGTCCGCCCCGATCCGCACCACGCGATGGTTCCCCGCTTCGACCACATAGAGCGCGTTGTCCGGACCGATGGCAACGGCCGCAGGTCGGGCCGTCGGAGATTCCGCCGCGACCGCGCCGTCGTCCGCCAAGCCCGCGGTCCCGGTGCCAAGGACGACGCTCACCCGGTCGGCAGCGGGATCGAACCGGTAGACGCGGTGCCCACCCAGGTCGGCAATCAGCAGCGCACCGTCCGGCGCTGCCGCCACGTCGGTCGGGTACACCAGGCAGAGGGACCGCGGGTCCGTCCCCGGGGTTCCGACCGCCCCACACGCCCCTCGCCCCACGGGCCAGGTCAACTCGCCGTCCGGCGACACCGCGCCAATTCGGCGTCGATATCCGTCGGCAAACACGAACCCGCCGTCCTCGCGGCCAACGACACCGGTGGGCGAGCCGATCGGAAACGCCGTCGCGCGGGCGGGGGGGGCGGTATCCGGAAAGCTGATGGCGTGCGTTTCGCCGAGGACGCCAGCCACAACACGTGCCACGCCTGCCGCTTCACCAACCACGACCTCCGTGGCTCCGCACCCGGCGAGCCACGGCAGCAACCCCACGAGACAGATCCCGCGGATCAGCGTGTTCATTGACAGTAGTCGCTCACCATTCACAACTTCCGGCCAGAATGTCGCCCCGCTCCCGCGGTCTCGCAACGGCCTTCGGTGCCCTGCTGTGGTGTACGACCGCCGCCGCCCAGACCACCGGCCAGATCGTGGCGCGGGTCGTGGCCAGTGCCGACTCCAGCCAGATCGCAGGGGCGACGGCCACCGTGTTGCGGGAGACCGGCGACACGATCGCGACCGGCCGGACGGATGCGTCGGGCGACGTCGTTTTCATCGGCCTCCCGCCCCAGACCTATCGCGTACTGGTCCGCACCATCGGCTACCGCCCCACCGAAGTGCGCGGCGTTCTCGTCCGCTCCGGGGCGACCGCCCGCCTCACGATCACCCTCCCACCGGCGGCTGTCGATCTTCCGACGATTGAAGTGGTCGTTGAGGCACGTCCCCTGCTCGAGCCCGACGTGAGCGTCACCCGCCAGGTCGTGACGCGCACCGAGCTGGCCTCCGCGCCGGTGCAGGACCTCTCGCAGGTCCTCGAACTCCGCACCGGCGTGTCCGACGGGCATTTCCGCGGTGGGCGGATTGGCCAGGAGACCTTCGTCATCGATGGTGTGGAGGTGAAAGACCAGCTCGCAGGCTCCCGCGGGGGCATCGGCTTCTCGCTCGCTCCGAGCGCGGTCCAGGAGATCAGCGTCTACACGTCGGGCTTCACGGCCGACCAGCCGAGCGCACTGAGCGGCGTGGTGACGTTGGTGTCGCGGAGCGGACCCACCGACCGCTGGTTCGGGCGCATCGAGGCGGTGACGGACGAGTGGGCACCCAGCGGACTCACCCGCGGCTATGTACGGACCGGTGCCACGGCGGGCGGACCCATTGGTGGCGCCACCGCATTCCTCGATTTCCTCGCGATCGGCCGCGCGGACGCGGACCCCCGCGTGAAGGGCCTGACCTGCCTGCCGGTGGACTTCCCGTGCCCGGCGACCCGGGCGGTGATTCCACATCAGGAGGGAGACCGCTACTACGCGTTCGGACGGCTGGACGTGCCACTTGGCGCGTCGCTCCGCAGCTCGGTGTCGCTGAGCCGCAACCGCGATCAACACGAGTTGTACTCGACGCGATTCAAGTACGCGCTGCGTGACTACCTGGCCGAGCGGGAAACCGCCAACCTGGCCACGCTCCAGCTCGACGGCCTGTTCGCGTCGGGGGGATCCCACGCGAGTCGGTTCACCGCCCGGGTGGCGTTCGGCCGACTCGACCGTTTTCTCGGCGTGCCGGATGCGACCCAGCCGACGCGCCTGGGTCGCTTCCTGCTCGGGGATCTCCGGTTCCGCGGCGAGGCATTCGTGCGGAGCCCGACCGAAGAGCAGGTGGCCTCCGGCCGGACGATTCCCGGATACGTGCCGCCCTCCGACGCCGGCCTCGGGGGACCGTACGGCATCTTCGGGTCCGACCTGTTCGTCACCGACGGGACGTCCGGGATCGCGGAGTGGTCGCGGAGCGAC
>JAOUDR010000355.1 GCA_029859185.1 Gemmatimonadota bacterium | reverse complement strand
AACACGGCGCGATCGAGTATGCCTACTCGCTCATGGCGCGGGCGGCGAAGATCACGATGGCTGATTGCCGCCTGCTCGAGGAGAACCACCGCCGTCACTTCATGACGCGTCGCTTCGATCGGACACCGGACGGGAAGAAGCTGCACATGCTGTCGCTGGCGGGCATGTCGCACCTCGACTACCACGCCGCGGGCGCGCACGGCTACGAGCAGGCCCTACGTGCCATACGGAAGCTCGGTCTGTCGATGGATGCGATCGAGGAACAGTTCCGGCGCATGGTCTTCAATGTGGTGGCCCGCAATCAAGACGACCACGTCAAGAACATCGCCTTCCTCATGGACCAGGGCGGCCACTGGTCTCTCGCTCCTGCGTTTGATGTGATGTACGCCTATAACCCATCGGGCGACTGGACCGCGAGCCACCAGATGACGGTCAACGGCAAGCGGGACGGCTTCACGCGTGCGGACTTCGAGGCGGTGGCGCGGGGCGCGTCCATGAAGCGGGGGCGGGCATCGGCCATCTACGACGAGGTCCACACCGCTGTGTCGCGATGGATCGAGTTCGCGGAGTCGACCGGGGTGGAGGAAGCTCGTGTCGAGAGAATCCGAAGAGCGCACCGGATGGACTTACCGACGAGCTGACGAGGTGGAGTGCGGCCCGTCAGAGGATGGTGGGAAGCCCTGAGCAGCGTGCTGCGTCTTGAGGCCCTCCTGGAGCCAGGCGGACTTCGGCCGTCCGCCGCAGCCCCATCAGCTGTGGAAGGACGTGTGTTCTCGGCACGGTTGCTTTCCGGCTAGCGCCGCGGCTAGGCGCTCGGGGTCATAGAACCCGTGGTGCTTCAGCCCTCATCGTGCTTCTATACGCGCCCGGGGCTCCCGCGCCGAGTCCCTGCGCGCCTGGCAGTCACTTCGAGCCTGCCAGCTCACGCGTGGACGCCGTGCGGACCTCTTCCAGCCGCTCGGCAATCCACACTTTCACCAGCGACTGCCGAGGCACCCCCAGCCGCGCGGCCTCGCGATCCAGTGACTCGATCATCCACACCGGAAAGTCCACGTTCACCCGCCGTTGCTCCAATCCCGGCCGGCGGGCCTTCGCGACATCCAGGTATCGCGAGACATCCTTCCCCTCGGCGAACTCGCGGTCGAACCTACTCGCCTTGACCTTCATACAGCTTCACCTCCTCGGGGCGGGATCGCCGCACGGAGACGATCCGGGTCTTCTCGCCGCGGTACGTCACCACCGCGGACCAATACGTGCCCTTGATCCGGCCGATCACAATGGAGCGATTCTCATCCGTCGTGCGCGCGGGGACCTCAAGCCGGTTCTCATCGTCCCACAATGCCATGGCTTCGGGAAAGTCGATACCATGCTTGGCCCGGTTGGCCTCGCTTTTGGCAGGATCGAACTCAAAATCCATGTGGTATAAAAACTATACCTTTTCTACGCCACGCGAAAGGGGACCACCCCGCGGCGACGGCTCGCGTGACAACCACAAGGCTGCGCCGCGACGGCACGATAACACGGCATGAGTTCGGCCCCGTCACCGTTCGAACGCAGCCATCCGCGTTCCGGTCCCCGTCGGCGCTCCGTCACTCCGCCCTGGGCCTCACCCGCCAGCCCTCCCTCAATCGGGCGGGTTTGGGCTTGCGCGACCGTCCGGCCCGCGGCGCACCAGGCCGCTTATCTGGCCGACGGGGTCCCGGCGCCCTATCGTAGGGCAGCCCCAGCCCGGGTCGCCCCGTGACAAGTCCGCTTGACCGCCTCTTCGAGGCCCTGAAGGACCGCTACACCATCGAGCAGCCCCAAGTGAGGAATGGTTCCGACCGCGCGACGGGCGCCTTCACGGCGGCCGTCGCGCGCAATCACCGTAGCAGGCGAGGTGCCCGGGTGCGGACACAGCGAATCGCCGCGCGAGTTGCCCTGGCGGGCCTGGCGTTCGTCGGCCTCGTCGTGCTGGCCGCCTGTGAGGCCGCGCCGGTCGAGACGACGCCCGACTTCCTGACGGCCCTGACCATCACGCCCGACCCGTCGGGGCACGCGCCGCTGACGGCCGAGGCCACGCTGACGACGAGCCGGCCGGTGCAGGTGGAGCTGATCGTTGTGGGCCGCGACTCCACCGAGGAATGGCGACACGACCTCGGGACCGTCAGCGGACAGGCCCGTCTCCCGATCCTGGGCCTGTACCCGAGCCGGACCAACACCGTTACCCTGCGGTTCTCCGACCCGGGCGGCGCGTTTCTCGCGGACGTGAGTCGGTCCGTCGCGACACCGGCCCCGCTGCGGGATCTGCCGGCCGTCACGATCGACGCCGCCACGCCCGCCGCCATGACGCCGGGCATGAACCTGGTGAGCTACTTCGGTCATGACGGGCAGTTCCTGCCGCAGCGGCCGTTCATCTTCGATGCCGAGGGGCGGATCCGCTGGTATCTCGACTTCAACGGCCATCCGACCCTGGCCAGCCTGTTCTACGACAACGGGGTCCAGCGGCTGGCCAACGGCAACCTGTACTTCGGTGACGGGAGCACCGGACGCATCATCGAGCTGGACATGCTGGGTCGCATCGTCCGCACGTGGGCCCTGAGCGGGTACGGCTTCCATCACCAGGTGCTCGAGCTGCCGAGCGGCAACTTCCTGGTGACGGTGAACCAGGCGGGCGCGCCGACTGTCGAGGACCGGCTGATCGAGCTGGATCGGCAAAGCGGCGCGGTCGCGCGCGAATGGGATCTCACCCAGTCGCTCGACGCCACGCGCCGCGCCTGGCCCACCGATCTCGCCGACCTGAACGTCGACTGGTTCCACGCCAACGGCGTGGCCTATGATCCGCGCGACGGCGGCATCATCGTCTCGGGCCGCACGCAGGGCACCGTCAAGCTCACGCCGGACAACGCGGTCGTGTGGATCCTGGCACCGCACCGCGGGTGGGGCACGGCCGGCGACGGCACGGACCTCACCACCCGCCTGCTGCAGCCGCTCGACGCCGCGGGCCAGCCCATCACCGACCCGGCCGTGCTCGACGGCACGGCCAACCACCCCGACTTCGAGTGGGCCTGGTACCAGCACTGTCCGCTCCTGCTGGACGACGGCACCCTGCTGCTGTTCGACAACGGCGACAACCGCAACTACACGGGGCAGCAGCGCTACAGCCGGGCGGTCGCCTACCGGATCGACGAGACCGCGATGACGGTGCGGCAGCTCTGGCAGTACGGCGCCGAGCGCGGCGCGGAAACGTATTCGCGGATCGTCTCGGCGGTCGACTACCACGCGGCGGAGGACAACCTCGTGTTGATGCCGGGGGCGGCCGGATCGGGTGCGGGCGCGTACGGCAAGGTGGTCGAGATCGACTACAGCACGCGCGCGGTCGTCTTCGAGGCCACCATCACCCCGCCGACGGCGCCGTTCGGCATCACGTTCCACCGTGTCAAGCGGCTCTCGCTCTACCCGCCGGACTGACCCCGCCCGCGGGCGGCGCCGCGTCGCCGCGGGCGCGTATCACCCGGCGGCGAGCTCCGCGTCGAGCTGCAGCGCGGCCGAGCCCAGCACCGCGACGTGCTCGAGGTCGGAGACCTCGATCGTGAGCGATGGCAGGGAATTCGCATAGGCGAAGGTGCGGATCGACGCCCACATTGCTTCCTGGAAGAACGGGAACGCCTTGCGCACCGACCCGCCCAGGATGATGAGTCCGGGGTCGTACGCGTAGAGCACCGCCTTGATCCCCTCGCCCGAATCGATCAGCGTCACGGCTTTCGCTGTCCTGCCTCGCACCCTCGCTTCCAGCGCCTCCTGGAGCAGTACGCGAGCCCGGAGCCTGTCCGGTGAAGTAGCTGCCCGATTCGCCGTTGCTGCTCCGTTGCCGTTTGGGGCGGCAAAATGCCGTTTCGGCAACGGGAAAGTCCGGCACCGACGCTCGGAAGTCCCTGAAAAACCGGCAACTTGACGTTTTC
>JAOUDR010000354.1 GCA_029859185.1 Gemmatimonadota bacterium | reverse complement strand
CTCAGTGGTGGCGGCGCGCGCGGCATGATGGTGGATGCGATGCAGACCTATGGTGCCGACTCGTTCGTCGGCCGGCTCGCCAGCACGTTCCAGGGTGCCACGGATACGACGTTCTACATCATCGCTCTGTACTTCGGCTCCGTATCGATCCGGAAGACCCGGCATGCCGTGACGTGCGGCCTGATCGCCGACGGAGCGGGCGTGGTCGCCGCGATCTTCATCGCGTATTTGTTCTTCCACTAGCGGGAGATGCGGGAGGGGAGGGAGGAGAGGGAGGCTACTCTGAACGGCCAACGGCCACCGGCTAGGGTCCGGCCTGCTCCCGGTACTTCGCCAGCAACCGCTCCATGAAGTCGAGTCGCTCTTCGAGTTCCGCGATCCGACCGGCATTGATGTCGATCCCCGCCAGCTCGCGCCGCGCTTCGTCGCGGGCTTCGGTCAGTTGCTTGACGGCGTGCTCGATCTGCTTGTGGCCAGCGAATGGCCCGAGCCGATGGGCCTTTCTTGCTTTGAGATAGAGCGGGACTGCCGATCCCCACGCCATGAGGGCGAGGATGATGGCGGGCGGCGCATCGAAGCCGATCCCGGTCGCGAACACGAGCCCGCCAAACAGCACACGGCCGACGATGGACCTCGTGACGTCCAGGATCGTGAGCGAGATGAACGGGACGCTGCCGGGACTGGTGGATCCCCGCTCCTTGACGTGCTTGAACGGGTAGCCGCATTGGGGGCAGAAGGTCGCCTCGGTGGAGGCCACGGTGCTGCATTCGGGGCATTCGATCAGTGCCATGGATTCAATACTATCAGCCCGGGCGAGAGGTTTCATCCTCGAGGCCCCGAGGGATGACGAGGGGAGACGTCGGCATGGGGTGTGGCCGTGCACCGCCCCTCGGACCGTGGCGACCTCCGCGGACGGTAGGGAGGTGGTAGAGGTGGGCGAAACCACACGGCGGCCGCACACGTAGTCTCTCCCATCACCAACTACGAGCGACGGATGAACCCTACGTTCACATGCGGCGTGACGCTTGCCGCTGCGATGCTCCTCGCCCCACCGCTCGCGAGCCAGCCAGGATCGCAGTCCGCGCTGAATGCCGCGGTGGCCGAGCATCTCGCGAGCCGAGAGGCCGCGCTGGTCGCGTTGCGCCGGGATCTCCATCAACACCCCGAGGTGTCAGGTGCGGAGGAGCGGACCGCCGGGATCATCGCCGAGCGTCTTCAGGCGCTCGGCTTCGAGGTGCGCGCCGGCGTTGGCGGCTATGGCGTGGTCGGCATCTTGCGGGGCGCCAAGCCCGGCCCGATGGTGGCGTTCCGCGCCGACATGGATGCCGTCGCATCCGACTTCCCGGATCCGGTGGAGTACCGGTCGCTGACAGCCGGCGTGCGCCACATCTGCGGCCACGACGTCCACGTCACGGTCGGCATCGGGATTGCCGAAGGGCTGGCCGCCGTGCGCGACGAGCTTGCCGGCTCGGTGATGCTCGTCTTCCAGCCCGCGGAAGAACGCGCGACTGGTGCCAAAGCCATGCTCGGCGACGGGGTGTTTGCGTCGGCAAAGCCGGACGCCATCTACGCGGTGCACACCGCCCCCTATCCGGTGGGGCAACTCGGCACGGCACCCGGGGGGATGATGGCGGGTCGCGACATCGTGCAGGTGACGATCACGGGCCCGGGTGACCTCGCGGCCGCCGTGGAGGCGGTCCAGCAGACCATTGCTCGTGTTGGCACCGTCCCGCCGCAGGCGGTGATGCAGCCCGCGCCGGGAGGCTTCGTGCTGGTGCAGGTGTTCCCAACTGGCGCGCCGGACGGGAACACCCGCATGGTTCGGGCACAGATCACCACCGCCAGTGCCGAGTCGCGCACGCGGGCCAAGGCGGGCATCCTGCAGGGCGTGGACGGTCTCGCGTTCCCGCATGTCACCCTCGCAACGAGCTACGCCGACCGCGTGATGGCCGGCGTCACGAACGACTCCGCGCTCGTGGTACGGGCGAACGCGAGCGTGCGCGCGGTGCTCGGAGACGAGTCCGTGGTCGTCGTGGAAGGCGTGCCGCCGGGATTCAGCGAGGACTTCGGCTCCTTCCAGGACGGGACGCCGGGCGTGATGTACTTCCTCGGCGTGAGCAACCCGGCCAAGGGTACGGTTGGGATGCCGCACACGCCCAGCTATGTGGCCGATGACGGGGCGATCGTGGTCGGGGCGCGGGCGATGGTCGCCGTGCTCCTCGAGTGGCTCGTGCCGCGATAAGCGACTACGTGCAGCGCGATGCGGCGCGACGAGATGGACGTCGAGTTCGTGCAACTGTATGCACTGCTTAAAGAGGCAGACGCTGAGCCGACGCGACGTTGAGGAGGCCGCCTGCGCGCTGCAACGGCCGCGCGCGCCCTCCTAAGGCGCCTCCGGAAGCAGCGGTGCCCCGAGGCGCTCGGCGTAGAGTGCGAGGATGCGGTCCATGTCGACGGCAAGGTCCCCGCTCGGGATCATTGCCGGCCCAATGTGGATTGCTTTGCGTGCATTGTCGAACGTCACGATCACAATCGGGACACCGGCGCCGTGGGCAATGTGGTAGAACCCGGTCTTCCACCGGTCCACGGCCTTCCGCGTGCCTTCGGGAGCGATTGCCAGGAGGAACCGCGATCGTCGCTCGAACTCGCCCACCATCTGCTGCACGAACCCGTGGGACGCACGGCGGTCCACAGGTATTCCCCCGAGCCAGCGAAAGAACCAGCGTACCGGTGGCCGGAACAGGAGGTGCTTGCCCACCCACGAGAAGCCGAGCCGCAGGGAGAACGCCGCGGCGAGTGCGACCACGAAGTCCCAGTTCGTCGTGTGGGGAGCACCGATCATCACCATCTTCGGCTCGTTGGGGAAGGCGCCCGTAACACGCCATCCCAGGAGCGCCAGCACCCCGCGGCCGCAGGCGCGGGAGATCCAGGTGCCACGCCGCGGGATCGCGTCACCGAGTGGCGCGATGGGTGAATCCGCGATGGCGGGGCGAGAGGCGGCGGTGCTCAACGTGCCTGACTAGCGAAGGGGCGGCAGCGCTCCGTGTGGGGTAATCAGTTCCTCCAGCGCGCGCGATCCGCACGCGCGACAGACGCCGTAGCTGCGCGTCTGACGCCAGAGGGAGAAGAGGAAGGGGATCGGCAGCACCCACCACGCGGTCTTCACGAAGGCGATGACGATGCCGACGAGCCAGCCGATCAACTGCGTCCCGGAGCCACCCGCCGGAGCGGCGGCCACGTCATCTGCCGCGGGCGGGGCGTCGGCCGGATGTACCGCCGACAGGGCCAGGGATTGCACGCGGTGACTCAGCGGTTCGCTCGCCGGGGAGGTGACGGCCGACCAGAGACCGGCGGCCCCACCGATGGCGATGGCCACCAGCCACACTGTCGCTTCGGTCCTGAGGGTCGATGGGTGCCGCTGCTTGGGGTGCCCCTCGGTGCCGCAGGTCAGACAGTGCTTCGAGACCATGGCCCCTCCCTGATGGTTGAGGCCAAGGTATGGCCGCGACGCTTTCGGCGCCAGCAGGGCTGTCCTCACTCAGAACGACCTGCGCCGAGAGAGTTCCTCCCGGCGCAGACCGTCCGCAGACAGCGATGGGTCGCGAGACGCTAGCGCATGGCCATCCGTCCGGGCGCCGGCCAGAGCCACGCGGCGATGCCCGCGTGGTCCGACGGCCACAGCGTATAGCCCAGCGGGTGGGTGAAGATGTCGCCTTCGTCCTCCCCGAGCAGTTCCATCCGGCTCTGACCGCCGAACCCCGCGTTGCCCCACCGCACGAACACGATGTCGAGCCGCTGATTCAGCATGGAGCTGGTATTCGACAGATCGGCGAGCTGACAGCAGGTGAGGCCGCCAACACTGTGTGCTTCCCGCAGCCATAGATCCTTGTAGCCAGCGTTCTTCAGGATGTGATAGCTGCGGGTCTTGCTCCCCGCCGGGGCA
>JAOUDR010000353.1 GCA_029859185.1 Gemmatimonadota bacterium | reverse complement strand
AGATCACACAGGGTCAGGCCTCCCTTCAGCACGTTCACGTGCCCGTACCACTCCATCAGTCGCCAATCGTAGAAACTGGCCGGCAATCCGATCTCGTCGAGGACCTCAGGACCGTAGTGGCCCTGGAACGCGGCGTTGTGGACCGTGATGACGCCCGCGATCCGGTCGTAGAAGGCTCGTCCGGCAAAGTGGTGGCGGAGATAGACGACTGCCAGGGTCGTGTGCCAGTCGTGAGCGTGCAGCACGGCGGCCTGAGACGTGATGCGCGGTAGCGCTTCGAGCGCGGCACGGGCAAAGAAAGCGAACCGCGCCGCATTGTCGGGGTAGTCCTGTCCCTCACCGTACACCTGCGGCCGGTCGAAGTACCGGCGATTCCCGATGAAATAGACGTCCGGCGACGCCTCGTCCCCGGAGTGCCGATAGAGCTGCGCCGGCTCCTGCCCGAGGCCCACCGGGATGTCGTACGGCGCGCCGACCGGCAGCAGTTCGGTGCCACGGTCCAGCACCTGCCGGTGCAGAGGCATGACCACGGCCACGCGTTGGCCCGCCGCCACCTGGTACTCCGCCAGACCACGGACGGCTTCTGCGAGCCCTCCCGTTCGGGCAAACGGCCAGTACTCCGCGACCAGATGCACCACGGGTCCGCCGCCAGGGAGGGTTGGGAGAGGCTCGCGGGGCGAGTGCGGGGGAAAACGCTCGTGTGCTTGCAGGAGGCTGTCCTCAGGCCGTCGGCGGGTCGCCGAGGGCTGCTTGGCCCGCCATTGCCGGCACGTAGTACTCGCGCACGTACTGCTGGACCATGCGTCGCCCCGCGAATCGCTCGCCCGCCTCGCGAATGGCGTGTTTCATATGTCCTACCCACTCGAGCGGCACGCCGCGGTCATCCCGCCGGTAGTAGAGCGGGACGATCTCCTCCTCCAGCAACTGGTACAGATGCTCCGCGTCGTGCTCGTCCACCTCCTCGTCGTCCGGTTTCGGGATGGCCCAGCCGTTGCGGCCGGTCCAGCCCTCCGCCCACCAACCGTCGAGGGTCCCGACTTGTGGGACGCCGTTCAGCGCCGCCTTCATGCCGCTCGTTCCACAGGCCTCCATTGGGACCCGCGGCACGTTGAGCCACAGGTCGACGCCCTGCACCAAGCGATGGGCGAGGTGCATCTCGTAGTCCTCCAGGAACGTGATCCGCCCTTCGAACGTGGCATCGCGGGTGAAGCCGTATACCCGCTGCAGCAGATGCTTGGCGGGCTCGTCGGCCGGGTGCGCCTTGCCCGCGAAGACGAGCTGGACGGGTCGGTGCGAGGGCGTGAGGATGCGTCGCAGTCGATCGGGATCACGGAACAGCAGGTCCGCGCGCTTGTACGTAGCGAAGCGCCGCGCGAAACCGATCGTGAGGGCATGGGGATCGAGCAACGTCCCGGCCGCCACGAGATGGCCGGGCTCCTTCCATTGCTCCCGCCAGCGCCGCCGGGCGTCTTCCCGGATGAAGTCCAGGAGGCGCTCGCGCACGGAGCAGTGCGCCTGCCACAGCTGGGCGTCATCCAGCGTCAGCACGGCGTCCCACAGACCCTCACTGTCCAGGCGAGCGCCCCAATCGGGTCCGAGGTGGGACGACAGCAGGTCCATGATCTGCGGCGCCATCCACGTGGCGAGGTGCACGCCGTTGGTGACGTGCTCGATCGGGACGGCACCCCGTTCCCGATCCGGCCACAGCACGTGCCAGATGTGTCGGGTTTCCTCGCCGTGCAGGGCAGACACCGCGTTCACCGACCCGGCAAGGCGGATCGCCAGCGCGGTCATGTGAAACTGGCCGTGGTCCTCCACCGGGTGACGGCCCAGGCCAAAGAACGTCTCGCGATCGATCCCCATCGACTCCCAGTAGGGTCCGATACAGCGTTCCACTTGATCCTGGGAAAACCGATCGTGGCCCGCGGGGACGGGCGTGTGCGTCGTGAAGACGCTGTGACCGCGTACCTCGACGCGCGCGTCGCTCAGGGATTTGCCCTGGAGCATGAGCTCCCGCAGACGCTCCACGAACATGAAGGCCGCATGTCCTTCGTTGGCGTGCCAGGCGGTGGGATCGATCCCCAGGCGTCGCAGCACGCGCACCCCCCCGGCACCGAGCACCCACTCCTGCCGGAGTCGCATCTCGGCGCCGCCCGCGTACAACTTGTGCGACAGGGCTTGATCGGCCGGCTCGTTGCGTTCGAGGTTCGTGTCGAGGAGGTACAGCGGCACGGCACCCACCCGCAGGAGCCACGCGCCCACGTGCACTTCGCGGTCCGCGCAGGGAACGGTCACGAGATAGGGGCTCCCGGTCTCGTCCAGCACGGGCAACAGCGGCGATCGGCTCGGATCCACCGGATCATCGACGTCTTGCTGCCACCCGTCGAGCCGGATCTGCTGGTCGAAATACCCCTTCGTGTACATGAGCCCGACACCGACGAGCGGGACGCCGAGATCGGAGGCCGTCTTGCAGTGGTCACCCGCGAGCACGCCAAGGCCACCCGAGTAGATCGGTACCGAATTGTGGACCGCGAACTCTGCGCTGAAATAGGCGATCGGGCGGCCGTCGAACTCGGGGAATCTGCGCCGAAACCACGTACCCTCACGTGTCAGCGCGTGGGCCAGGTCGGCGGACGCCCGGTCGTACAGCGCCAGGAACTCCGGATTGGCCGCGCACGCCGCGAGGCGTTGAGGTTCCACTTCCTGGAGCAACTCGAGTGGGTTGTGCCGGGTGCGATGCCACAGGACCTCGTCAATGGCCCGGAACAGCATCCGGGATTCCCGGTGCCAGCTCCACCAGAGATTGGTCGCGAGCCCCGCAAGTCCGGCAAGACGTTCCGGCAACGCGGGGAGACGGGTGAGTGGTTCCATGCGAAGCAAAGCTAGCCGATGCGCGGCTACTTGGAAGACCACTCGCGTGAAGGCCGTCAGTGCGTCTGCACAGAACCTTCACGGCAATCTCAAGGTCTCTCCACGCCTCCATCCCCATCATGCAATCATGATGCGGCAATTCGCGCGGACCGAGCGTCCAAGCAGGCACCTGTCCGGTGGGTTTACGCTGGACGAGGCTGCTCAATTATACCGGACGCGCTGCACGGGCTCGGATGCGCGCTGCCCCGGGTGCGGCGGCACCATGCGGGATGTCTCCGGGAGTCGGCCGACCGGAGGCGTATGGCTGGTTCAGTGTGAGACCTGCGGTCGCGGACTCGTGTTCGATCCACCGGCCGACACCGCGTAGCGGCGAGCCGCCCAAGCGGAGCGCGCGCCCTTGCCCTGCGGCAAGGGCGCGCGTTGCTTTGGGGGCATCATGCGAGCCCCAGGCGCGCCGTCATGTCGCTGATTGCCCGACTTCGTACGCTGTTCACGTTTGGGCAGGGCGTGGTCCGTGGTCTGCCGGACGCCCGCCCCCACGAGGACCCGCTGGTCCTGTTCCGGGATTGGTACGCCGCCGCCGAGCGCGCGGGCATCTACCTGCCCGAGGCCATGGCACTCGGCACCGCCACCCCGGATGGTACGCCCGCCGTGCGGGTCGTGCTCCTCAAGGGCGTGGATGAGCGGGGGTTCACCTTCTTCACCAACTTCGAGAGCCGCAAGGGTCTGGAGTTGCGCGACAACCCGCGTGCCGCGCTCACGTTTCACTGGGCCGTGCTCGAGCGGCAGGTACGGATCGAAGGCACGGTTATCCGGCTGGGGGAAGCGGAATCCCTCGCCTACTTCCGCTCGCGTCCGCGTGGGAGCCGGATCGGTGCCTGGGCTTCCCGCCAGAGTGCGGTCCTCGAGAACCGCGAGGCGCTGGAGCAGCGCGTGCACGAGCATGAGCGGCGCTTCGCCGGTGGCGACGTGCCGCTCCCGCCGTTTTGGGGTGGGTATCTGGTCACGCCGCACCGGATCGAGTTCTGGCAGGGACGCGTCAACCGGTTGCACGACCGGCTGCTGTTCGAGCGCACCGAGACCGGATGGCACAGCTCCCGGCTCCAGCCTTGATC
>JAOUDR010000011.1 GCA_029859185.1 Gemmatimonadota bacterium | reverse complement strand
ACGTCCTCGGCGGCCTGGGCACTCGAGTCCGCGAGCTGGCGCACCTCGTCGGCCACCACGGCAAACCCCGCCCCTTGCTCCCCGGCCCGGGCCGCCTCGATGGCCGCGTTGAGGGCGAGCAGGTTGGTTTGCGACGCGATCCGCTTGATCAGGTCGACGAAGTCGTCGATCTGGATGGAGAGGCGGGCCAGCTCCTCGACTTGGGACGCGCTCTGCTCGACGACGCCCTGGACCCGTCCGAGCGTGGTCGCCGCCGCGCTCATGTCACGTTCGTGCACCGAGGCCAGCCGGTGAATGTCCTGTCCCAGTTGCGCCACGCGGCGGGCGACATCTGCGTTGGACGCCGCCGTCGCACCGACGCCGTCCATGCGCTGAAATCCTCCTTCCAGTCCGGCGGCTTGGCGTTCCGCACCCGTGGAGATCTCGACCATCGCCGTCGTAATCTCGCTCGACGTAGCCGCCAGCTCTTCGCTGACGGCGGAGAGGTCCTGGGCCGTGCCCGTCATCCGCTCGCTTTCGTCGCTGAGCCGGGTGACGATCTGGTGCAGCCGCGCCCCGACGCCCGCGAGGGCCGCACCGAGGTCGGCGAGTTCCTGGGGCATGTGGGTGAAATCGATCGCGACCGGGCGCAGATCCCCGCTTGCCAGGCGGCCCGCAGCATCGAGCATCAGGCGGACCGGGCGATCGACCGAACGGTACAGCGCGATCGCGATCCCACTGCCGATCACCGCGGTCGCGCCCAGGACGAGGAGCACGATGAGGAGGCGCCGCCGCGCCTCGCTGGCGAGGCGGGTGGCCGTCAGCTCGGAGCGAAGCGCCTGGGCCGCGTTGACCGTCCGGGCCTCACCGATCAACGCGTCGGCGGGAACCCGGGCCGTGGTGGCGGCGGCCAGCGCCTCCGCTGGGCGACCGAGGTCCGCGAGCGTGTGCGCGTAGTGGTAGGTCACCTCGACCTGGGCCTGCAAGGCCCCGAGTCGCGTTGCTGCCCGCTGTTCGGACGCATCGAGCTCGACGATCGAGGCGAGCCGGCGCTGGATGCGCACGACCTCGCCCGCCGCCTCCTGGAAGCCCTGGACGTCGGCGGGGTCGCCACTGTTGAGGTACTGCTCCGCGTGGCGGATCTCGTTGGTCACGGCGGAGGCCAGCCCGCTGCTGAGTCCGGAAACCCGCTGCAGCAGGCCGAGTTCTCGCGAAACCGCCTGATTGATGGCGGACAGAGCGCCGATCCCGATTATGGCCACCGGGATGAACCCCGCGGCCACGGCGATACCGGCCACGACGATGCGCCCGCGGAGGCTCCCGAGCAACGAGCGCAGGGTCATGATCCCTCAACCACCCGCAGCGCTCCGTTCCGAACGACCCCCATGACGGTGGACTTCTCGGGGACGTCGCCGTGCTCGTCGAACGCCACCCGACCGGTAACGCCGTCGTAGGCGGGCTTACTCGTGCCGACCCGGGCCAGGTAGTCCCGGATGTCCTCACGCCCCGTCCCGACCGCCTCGACCGCGCGCGCAATGAGGTGGACAGCGTCATACGCACCAGCGCCGCGGTGGTCGGGCAGGCGATTGCCCGAGGCGGTGCGGTAGGCCCGTACGAACGCGGCATTGGCGGCGCCCGGTGCCTCCGACAGGTACGCGGTCGAGATGAAGACCCCTTCCGCCGCGGCGCCGATCTGCTCGACACCCACGATGCCGTCTCCCCCGATGACCGGGAAGTCGAGACCCAGGGAGTCGCGCGTGGCGAGAATGCGCGCCGCCCCGGTCCGCGTTCCCGCGATGAGCAGGACATCCGCGCCGCCCCGGCGCCGGAGCCGCTCGAGATATGGACGAAAGCTCGGGAGGTCGTCGAGGTAGGGATCCAAGGTGACGACCTCCCCGCCAGCCCCGGTGAAGGCTTCGACGAACACGTCGCGCAGCCCACGGCCGTAGTCGTCGTTGATGTACAGGACGGCCGCACGCCGGGCACCAAGCCGCTCTTTGGCCCACGCGGCCAGGCGCACACCGTGGACCGCGTCGGCGGGGCAGACCCGGAACATCCAGGGGCCCGCGTCCGTCAGGAGCGGGCTCGATGCCGATGGCGATACCACGGCCACCGGCCTGGTGCCGCGGTAGGTCGGGGCGGCGGCAAGGGTGGCGCCGCTCGTGAGGTGACCGACCACCGCCACGACCGACGGGTCGGCCACGAGCTGCTGTGCAGCCGCCACTGCGCCCGCGGCTTGTCCTGAGTCATCTAGGACCACCAGCTCGACCGGGCGCCCGCGCAGGCCGCCGGCCGCGTTGATCTCCTCCACCGCAAGTTCCGCCGCGATCCGCATGGAGGTGGCGCGCGGCTCCGCGAACGGTCCCACGAGGCCAATCTTGATCGGCACGTCGTCGCCGCAGCCTGCCAGCAGGAGGGAGAGGCACAGAGCGCGCAGCGTGCGGAAGGATGACACCAGGGATCTCCACAAGGGGAATGCGGTCGCAAGAGTAGCGGTCGCTCCGGCTCGGGGCAATCTACTAACTTGCCGTCGATCCATGTCCGTCGTCGTCGAAGGTTTTGCCGAAGCCCTCCGGGCCCTCCTGGACGCCCCCACGCTCGAACGGGTCGAGGGGGTATGGCAACGCGACCGCATCGAAGAGCGTGGGTGGAAAGCCCTTGCGACGGTTGACCGATCGACCGATCCGTCCGTCGTGCCGCCGCTGGACGAGGCCGACGGCCTGCTGCTCCGCCTGCTCGACCGCCTGCCGCTGGTGGCGCACGGAGCGAGCGGCGCGCACTTCTTGACGTTCCGCATCCCGGCCCTCGAACGGCTCCAGCACGCCACTGCGGCGGCCCTGGTGGCACACCGATTCGGGACCGCGGGACTCGCGACCGTGGCCACGGACGCTCGGGCCCCGACTACGCGACGCTATCACGCCTTCCTGCTCCTCGCTCGGCTCCATGCCCACACGACATGGCCGCTGTTCGAACGCTATCTCGTCCCCGAAGCCCACCATGCGTTCCTAGGAGTCGCGGCGGAGGCTGCGCGGTACTACCCGAACGCGCACCCCGCCGGCCGGCTGGTGGCGCTGTTCGATGCCACGCGGCGTGACTTCCAGCTACGAGCGTTCCTCGGGCCCCGCTTGCTCGAGTCGTTGTTCGTGCTCGCCGACCCGGTGTCCGTGCCGCTGTGCCACGAGTTGGCGACGGCCGGTCACACGGACCCCGACCCCACGCGGTGCGAGGTGACCGTTGCGCTGGTCATCCTGCGCCGCCTCACTGGGGTGGTGCCCGTGAACAGCAAGTTCCCGGATGAGGCAGCCGCCGCGCCCCGGCTCGATCAAGCGGAGGTCGAGCTTGAGGCGGAGCGGGATGTCCTGCGGCCTGTGGTCGTGCTCTAGTGGAGCGGCCTCAGCGGAAGATCCGTCGGAGGATCGTCGGGCCGGCGTCGGCGACGGTGACCTCGAACAGCATCGCATTGCCGATCGGATCGTATTGTCCCCGCCACTCCGATTCATCGGACCAGGTGAACGTGATCCATCGCATCTCGCGATCCCACTCTCCGTAGGTCCATCCGCCGGCGGGCAAGCGCCGCCATCGTGCGGTACCGTCGGGGGTGATCACGAGCTCGGTCTCCACACCGTCCTCCGTCCCGAGCGGTCCACGCCACCGCCCGGTCAACGGGCGGGCGAGCGCGTTCTGGACCGCCATGGTCACGACCTCATCGACGGTTTGGAAGAGGAGCCGGTCGAGCACGAGGCGGTAGCGCCCCACCACCGACGTATCGCCGAAGGCCACGAGCGAATCGTAGGTGAGGCGGTAGTCGAGCGCGTGCTGGTCGTTCACCACCAGCATGGTGTCGCCGTAGAACTCGAGCTGCAGGGGGCGGCCGTGATGGATCCCCACCCAGCGATGTGTCAAGACGGAGTCCCGCTGCGCAAGGGCCGCGGTCGGGCTGATCGACAGAGTGGCGAGCAGGACGAGGAAACGCCGCATGGCTCCAAGGTATCCGGGCGCTCGCGCAACGTCCACGCACCGAACTATGGAGCGGTCCCCGGGGTAGTTATGTTGACTCCTTCATGTCTACTCCTGGCGAGGTCCGGGCTACGCGCGTCTTCACCGATCGGGGTGAGGCGCTCGGCCATTTCTTCCTGCGCGCGGCCGACGCTCCGCGGATCCTGGCCTATGAGGACGAGGTCGGGTGCCCGTTGCACAACGTGTTGGCCGCCCTCGAATGGACCATTGCCATCGGGATCCTGATGGAGACGGATTTCGTGCATGCGGCGCGGCTGGGAAGCGAATCCGCGGCGGCCATGGTCGAGCGCAGGCGCGACGAGCGCCGTGTGTTCGTCTACATGGGGCCGCGGATGGACGCCCCGCCCGCGGATCCCTACGAGGGCATGCTGCTCTACGACGAGCCCGGTGTCCGCGCTTTCGAATTCGGGCAGCGCGTGCACGCGCTGGCACATTTTCTTCGTGCCACGCAAGGCGCCGGCGTCGCGATCTCGGCACTATCAAAGCGCGCCCCCGAACTCCGCCACGTGCGCCGCTGGCTCGGAACGCTGTTCCATGGCCCGCGTGAGGAGGTGTCGAACCACATGTTGGCCGGGTGGTTCTCCGCTGGCGGCGCGGGGGTGCTCTTTGCGCCGCCCCGCCCGGGCGAGCCGTTCGTCTACGAGGAGGTCGGCCTCGAGTCATGAGATGGTTGCTGGGTCTTGTCTGGCTGGTGCTCGTGAGCCACCCCGCCGCGGGGCAGGTGGCGATGCCCGATTCGGCGACGAAAGCGGGGTACCGCCAGTTATTACTCGAACTCCGTGACACGGTCGGCGCGGTAGCGGCGCGCGGCAACGAATTCCGCCGCGACCTCCAGACGGTCGGTGAGACCACTGTGCTGTCTCGTGCCGCGCGACTCGAAGCCGCGTGCGTAGGCGCCCGACAGGCGCTTGATGAAGCGCGATCGGAGCTCGCGGCGGCGAAGTTCGCCGCCCACCATGCCGGCGTACGGGACACACTCGTCACGGCCATTGGCGCGCTCACCACCAGTCTCGAGCGTGACTGCCACCGGGGCCTCAGCCCCACCGGACCCGGCAGCCGCGCGGACACGCTCCGCGCCTGGGGCCCCAACCGCACGGCGCGTCTCACCCAAGCGATCAGTGGCTACCATGCCGCGGTTGGGCGGTTCGCTCGACGGCTTGGCATCGACCTCATCGTCCGCTGAGCGGCACGGACCACCGGGTTGTCCACTCCCGGCTGTTCACCGCATCAGAGTTTTCCTTTCGACAATTCCACAATCCGTGGAGAAACGGCGAAACGCCTTTGTGGGCGGTGATTTGCCCATCAACACGTAATGCACACGACGTGTGTAAACCGAAGAGAAATCGGCGCTTGCGCGGTTCTGGAGCGATTCTAGATTGACACTGTGGTCGTCGGGGGAAGGCCTGAGACTCGCTGTCTCGGACACGCCCTGAGTGACCGGTTCGAGCGGGAATTCCGGGGAGAGCGCCGACAATCAAGGGCTCAGGCGCTTGACGATCCGGGTGGCTACTCCGACTCGAACAGGTGGGGCCAGTTCGCGTGCCTCATCCATGCCGATGTAGCGCCTCGGCATGCCGTGCGAAGGGTCGCTCCGCGACGCGATCCGACTCGCAGCGCTCGCGCCGGCGAACCTCGCGGTCCGGCCAGACCGCTTGGGGATGGAAGCCGGAGCTCCTGGTCGCCCTACCGCGGACGGTTCAGTCCTTGCGGCGGTGGCAGGAAGAAGAACAGTGGGAGTCAATCCCCTGACTCCGGGTAACCGGTGCGGAGACGGCGGGCAGCTCGCGAGAGTTGGCCCGCCGTTTCGATTCTTTTGGACGGGATGACGGGATGACGGGATGGCGGGGCCGTCAGCGGCCGGCGGAGCGCAGAAGGCCGAAGCGGCCACGCGTAGTCTCGATGCGGAGTCTGTCGATCGTGGCAATCCGTTGCTGATTGATCGCGTAGAGGTCAGGCAGTATCCGCACCATGGAATCAACCTCTGCCAAGCTGCCGATGGCGCAGTTCAGGAATTGGTGGAGTTGCGCCCGCCCCCGACGGGCATTGCCTTCCGCGATGTTGTTCGAGACGGACCAGACCGCGCGCCGCAGCTGAGCGGCCACGACGAAGCGTTCCTCCGCGGGCAGTGCATGGGTGAGCGCGTAGATCTCCGCAATCAGGAGTTGCGCGGCCCGCCAAGCCGGGAGCTTCGTGTGCCCGTCCACGAGCACCCAGGGTAGCGGACTCCGACGCGAACGCGGGTACCATTCCCTTGCACACCCCGTCCATCCCGTCATCCCGTTATCCCGTTATCCCGTCTCCTCAATCTGGGCAGGTCCCCGTCACGCTCCCGCGCGGGATGCATCTCGACCCGCGGCTCCGATCCTCCGGGCAGGAGATGCCGTATCGAGTTGGCGTAGTACTCGAGCAGCGGACGCTGAGACGGCAGGATCACATAGCTGTCGCCCTCGCGGGCAACCAGGCGTCGCATGCGGAACGTACGCCACGCACGGTCCAGGATGGCCTCCGCGTCCTGGTCGGCGTGTAGCAGTTTGGCGGCACGCTCGAGCAGATACGTGCGGTATCCCTCGAGCCGCTCCCGCAGGTCGCGGTGGCGCACGAGTGTCTCACCGAAGGACAGGAGCGCGGCGGCGACGAGCGGGACCGGCGTCACCGGGATGACGTCTCCGATCCGGGCCAGCATGGTGTCGGCGAGTTCCTGCATGCGCGGGAGCCGCTCCTCCCGCGGAAGATCGAGCATGCCCGGGTGATCCACGAGCCATGAGCGGACGGAGAGCGGTGTACCGAAGTTCACCGCCACTCGCCCGTAGCGGCGCAGCCGCCCGGTGAACAGCCGCAGCGAGTTCCAGCCGGTGTAGTGCCCAACCCTGGCAAGTCGAGCACCGCGGCTCTTCGGTCGGACGCCTTCTTCCAACTCACGGATCAGCGAGCGGTCTTCGAGCACGCGGTCGTAGTTGATGCCGACGGGAACCAGCCAGATGTCGCGGTCGAACTCGGGTTCGCGGAGCGTGCGGGCGAGGTAGTCCAGCAAACCGATCTTGGCCGGACGCAGTGCGCCGTCGCGGGTGAGCCCGCCCTCGAGGAAGATCCCCTGCGTGACGCCGTTCCGCGTGATGAGCTGGAGGTACCGCTCCAGCACCGTGTGGTAGAGCGGCTCCCGATAGCGCCGACGGATGAAGTACGAGCCGAACGACTTGAACACGTACTCGAGGGGCCAGACGCGTGCCCACTCACCCACCGCGTAGCTGATGCTCACCCCCTGCGCGAGCACGTAGGCCACCACGACATAGTCGGCGTTGGATCGGTGGTTCATGAGGTATACCACCACGTCGCGTCGCGGGATCGCGTCGAGCCGAGGGCGATCGGCGTACGTGATGGACACGCGGTACAGCAGATTGATCAGGATGCGGGAGAGGTTGTAGCCGACCTTGTAGTACGACAGGACGTTGAAGAACGGCACGATCTCGCGGATGTAGGACTCGACCTGCGCACGCACCTGCGGCTCCGGCAGCCCGTGCTCCCGGCAGTGCGCGCGGATGGCGGCGTGGACCGTGTCGTCGAGCAGCAGTTCGTCCCGGATGACGGCGCGCCGCACGAGCTTGTACCGGTCGAGGCGGACCTGGAATCGGTGGACGGCGCGCAGCACGGCACGGCGGAACCAGACACGGATGGCCCCTCGGGTGCGACGGACGGCCCACAGGGTGATGGCGCCGGCGAGCAGCAGGGCAGCGGCGAGGAGGGTCCAGGCGAGGGGGGACACGGGGGATAGAGTGGGGGGGGATTGGGGTGGGGGCAAGCGAGGACGGGATGGATGGGATCACGGGATAGACGGGATCAACGGGATGGCGGCATGGCCCGCATGCTCCTGCGTCCCCTGGATCCCGGTCATGCCGTCATTCCGTCCATCCCGTCAGACAAAGCCTCACGGAGCCCGGGCTAGAGCGCCGGCTCCACCAACTCCCCGGTCTTCTCGTACTGATACGCCATCTGCTTGAGGCGAGCGATGCGTCGTGCCATGGGCGGGTGGGTCGCAAGCATATCGGCGACGAAGCCTTCCTTGCTCGTGAGACGGCGGCCCAGGGGATCGGCGATACAGAGGTGCGCGGTGCCGTGCTTGATGGATCTGGTGGGAGCGTCGGCGTGCTCGATCTTCTCGAGTGCCGACGCGAGTGCACCGGGATTGCGGGTGAACTGCGCGCCCGTGGCGTCCGCCAAATACTCGCGCTTCCGGCTCACCCCGAGGGCCAGCATGCGCGAGATGATGGGTGCCAGGATCACGGTGATGAGCCACAGGACGATGAGCACGATGGCGAGGCCGCCGGCGCCCCCGCCCTTCTTCCCGCCTCCGCCGGACCGGCTGCGGCCCCTCCCTCCAAACCGGAGGCCGCGCATCGTCACGTCGGAGATGATCGCGATGACGCCGACGAGCGCGGCGAGCAGCGTCATCAGGCGCACGTCGAGGTTGCGGACGTGCGCCATCTCGTGGGCGACCACACCCTGGATCTCATCGCGGGAGAGTGCATCCAACAGCCCCTTCGTCACGGCGAGATGGGCGGCCTTGGGATCGCTCCCGGTGGCGAACGCGTTGGGGTCGTTGTCGGGGATGATCCAGATGCGCGGCTTGGGGAGCCCGGAGGCAATCGCCATCTCCTCGACCACGTTGGCGAACTGGCGCTCCTCATCCGTCGAGGGCGTGATGAGCTCCCACGCGCCAGCCGCGCTCAGCACCTGCTGTGCGCCGCCGCGCCACGCGAACCAGGTCATGCCCAGACCGAGGATCGTCGCGGCGATGCCGATGAACGGGAACGTGTGCCGGTACTGCCCGGGCTCGGCGCCAGCCGACTGGAGATAGAGGATCCCGTCGGCACCGAACCCGATCCACGCGAAAAACAGAAGGAACACCGCCACCAGGATTGCCGACCGGCGCCGGTTCTGCCGCTGTTGCTCGAAGAGATTCGTGGTGCTCACGCCTTCGGCTTCATGGACAGGTCGACGACCGGCACCTCACGGTCCTTGGGCTCCTCGATCTCCCACAGTTCCACGGCCTCGGCCTTGGCCAGCCCGGCGACCAGGTTCCAAGGGAACTGCATTTGCTTCACGTTGTAGTCCGTCGCCGTGTCGTTGTAGAGTTGGCGGGCGAACGCCACCCGGTTCTCGGTGGAGGTCAGCTCTTCCTGGAGCTGCCCGATGTTCCCGGTGGCCTTGAGGTCGGGATAGCGCTCCACCACGACATTGAGCCGCGACAGTGCGGCGCCCAGGGCGGCCTCCGCACCGGCCAGGGCCTGGATTCCGCCCGTCGGCGACGCGTCGGCCTGGATCTTCACCGCGTGATTCCGCGCCTGGATGACGGCCTCGAGTGTCTCCTTCTCGAAGTCCATCGCGCCCTTCACGGCGTTGATCAGGTTGGGGATGAGGTCGTGCCGCCGCTTGAGCTGCACGTCAATCTGCTTCCACGCGTTGAGCGTCTGGCCCTTGAGGGCGATCAGGCGGTTGTACGCGCTGATGACGAAGCCCACGACGACGATCAGCAGGATCAGAAGAAGCCACTGCATGTGTCCGTACTCCGGCTGGAGGTTCGTGGACGCCCGGTAGCGCGTCCGCCCGACATCGACTCAATAGTGGGGAATCGCCCCTCCCGCGCAAGCGGGTGAGGGGACTATTCGGTGTGCCGGCTGTTGGCCAGCCGCTCAAGGGCGGCCCGCACTTCCGCCGCAACCGCCTGGCTCGGGAGCCCGGCGGCCGGATGCCCGGCCCGCAGGTGTACCTCGAGGCCGGCTTCGACCGCGATCCGGCGCCACGTATCGGCGCCCGTGGGGCGGACCGGTGCCGACTCGATGTGAAACGCGCGCCCGGCGTCCGCCACGCCCAACTCCTGGGGGTGCGGGAGGCGATCGCCCAAGGCGGCCGCGAGGCGCCGCTCGAGCACGTCGCCGGTGGCTTCGTGCAGCTCCCGCGCGATGGCCTCGAGCGTTGCGCCCTCCATCTGGCGCAGCTTGATCGTGAGGAGTTGCAGCAAATGCCGGTAGGAATAGGTCGCGGCGGGACCGCGTCCGTCCGGCGCATGCAACAGGCCGCGCGTGACGTAGAACCGCACCGCACGTTCCGACACGTCGTCGCGCGCGGTCGCCCCTACGGGCCGGACGCGGGTGCGCTCGAGGATCGCCGTGGTGGTCGCAGCGAGGTCGCGCAGGTTCCACGGCGCCAGCTGTCGGAACTCACGCAGGGCGAGCAGGGGATCGGGCGGCACGGGGGCAGTATGTCCGCCCGTCCATGCTCTCGGCAAGGTGTGGTCAGCGGCGGAACGATCCGGCAAGCGACGATCTGGTGACAGCGATTGCCGTCCGGTCCCCTAGCGTAGTGGCATGCGCCGTGGATTCACCCTCATCGAAGCCCTTGTCGTGCTCACGATTGCCGGCGTGCTGCTGGGGCTCCTGGTCCCACGGTGGGCCCTGTACCGGGACCGGCTGGCCGTCGGGCGGGCGACCGCGGAGGTCGCGAGCTTCTATCACACGGCGCGGTACGCGGCAATCCTCCGCGCCCAACGGGTCCGGATCGAATTCGCGGCGGCGAGCCTGCGCGCGGTCTACGAGGGGGTCACGGACTCCACGTTCCTGCTCCGGGCCGGTCCGGCCAGGCTCGGTGTCACGTTCGGGGTCTCCCGGACGACGATCCGGATCGCCCCCAACGGCATGGGCTACGGAGCCGCGAACACCCGCTTGGTGCTGAGCCGTGGGGCGGCCGCCGACACGCTCACGACGTCGCGCTTGGGGAGACTGAAGCGGTGGTGACCGGATGACAGGATGAGGGGACGAGGGGTGAAGCCACCCGGCTGGCCCATCCCGTCATCCCGTCGTCACCTTATCCCGTCCCGGTATGTCCCCAGCCACGTCGAGTGGGGGCCATACTCCGGCCGGTTGGCGGCCGTTTCAGCCGCGTAGTGCTCCAGGAAGGCCTGGTCAGCGCGACGGGCGGCAGAGGTATCCCCCCGGGCCCGCGCGGCGTCTGCTCGGAGCATGAAGGCGTACAGGTGGGTCGGGACCGTCTGGGCGAGCGTATCCGCCTGGGCGTCGGCTCCGTCCGGGTTGCCCGCGGCCACCTCCAGCAATCCCATGTGGAACCGCGCATCGGGGTCGAGCCCATCGAGCATGCCATAGGCGCGCAGCGCCATCGGGGCGAAGAACGCCGCCGAGTCGAGTTTCCCCGCTTCACGCGAGATCATGACGCGGTCGAACAGCCGGTCAGCAGCCTCCCGTGGGGAGAGCTGCGACAGGTCCACCGGCTCGGAGAGCTGCGCCGCCGCCGGAACCGGTGGCGGCACCGTGGCACCGGGCTTGAGCTGCACGATGGCCACCACCACTAAGACCACGATGACGGCACCGCCGACCAGGAACCAGGGGATACCGTCGGCGCGCGCGGCAGCCGCAGCTCCTCCGGCCGCCGGCGCACCGCAGGCGTGGCAGAACTTGGCGCTCCCGCTCAGGGCCGCGCCGCACGTGCTGCAAACCTGCTTGCCGAGCGCCGTACCGCATTCGCTGCAGAACTTGCCGCCGCTGGTGGCGCCGCATTTGGGACACTTCATGAAGGGCTCCGGAGAGTCGGGTCGCTGTGAGGCGCGAAATGTAATGAGGTCCGGGCGATCCGCGGGTTAGGGTGGGGTTGGCGAGGGTGTGGCGGGATCCTGCAATGGTCAGGATGGAACCGGTCCTCGCGGGATGTTCCGCTCCGCGCATCCTGCCGATCCCGCCTCATCCCGTTGTAGTTATCCCTCCACCGCATTAGTGTAGCGCCAATGTCCGAGCCCCCCCGCAAGAGCACCCGCTTCGATCCGCCCCTGAGCGAAATCCAGGCCCGCCAGATGGGCGAGCTGCAGCGTGGCGAGAGCCACTGGGATGTGCTCATCGAGTTCGCCCGCGACGAGGAAGTGGGTGTGCTCCGCGGCCGGATCCACTTCGTCTCCGGCGTCGTGCACCGCCTGTCCGGCTGGATCTTCCTCGAGTGGTCTGCGCGAGACATCGAAACGCGCTTCGCGGAGTTCTCCGCGCAGGAGCTCTGGAACCTGCTCGACTCGATCGCCTGACGGCGGTCCGCCTCTGCCGCTCCAGTCGCATACCAGCCCCGGATCGGCGGGATGACCAGGATCCACGAAATGTCACAACCGTGGATCCGAGTGTTGCGCAAATCATGCACTTTGTGAAGGAAATGAGCGTCATTTATGCAGGAAATCACACATTTCCGGCACGAAAGGTCTCATTCTTCTGCAAGTGTGACCGGAATTCCTTGACACCATGAACTTGCACGGGTAGCTTTCCGCGTCCCAAAGTCCCCACCCCTTCTTTCGTTCCGAGGAGAGCAACGTGCCGCCGAAGTCCGATGCCGCCGGGAAGCCGGCGCTGCGAGGTCGTGTGATCGATACCCGGGGTGCCGGGAAGGCCGAAATCCTGAAGCTCTGCAAGGACACGCAGGTCGACTTCCTCCGTCTGCAGTTCTCGGACGTCACGGGCGTGAACAAGAACGTCGAGGTGCCGCAGTCGCAATTCGAGAAGGCGTTGTCGGGCGAGGTGATGTTCGACGGTTCCTCGATCGAGGGTTTCGTCCGGATCGAAGAGAGCGATATGCTCCTCAAGCCGGACCTGGACACGTTCAAGATCCTCCCCTACGAGGACGAGGGAGGCCGGGTCGGCCGGCTCATCTGCGACATCTACCTCCCGGACGAGACGCCCTTTCCGGGGTGCCCGCGGCTCACGCTGAAAAAGCAGATCGACCGCGCGCGGAAGATGGGCTACCAGATGATGGCGGGCTGTGAGGCCGAGTTCTTCATCTTCCATCTCGACGAAGACGGTGAGCCGACCCTCCAGACGCACGACACGGGTGGCTACTTCGATCTGGCGCCGGTGGACAAGGCGGAACCGATCCGGCGGCTGATCATCGACGACCTCGTGCACTTGGGCTTCGAGGTCGAAGCCGGGCACCATGAGGTGGCGGTTGGCCAGCACGAGGTTGACTTCAAGTACGCCGACGCGATGGAGACGGCCGACAACATCGCGACCTTCCGCTTCATCGTCCGGAACGTGGCGTACCGAAACGGGTTCCTGGCCACGTTCATGCCGAAACCGATCTTCGGGCAGAACGGGTCCGGCATGCACACGCATCAGTCGCTCTTCAAGGGATCGAAGAACGCGTTCTACGACGAGAAGGCGGAGTGGCAGATCTCGAAGGTGGGGCTGAGTTACATCGCCGGCCTACTGGACCACGCCCGTGGGTTCTGCGCCATAACGAATCCGCTGGTGAACAGCTACAAGCGGCTCGTGCCCGGGTACGAAGCGCCGACGAACGTTGCGTGGAGCATGCGCAACCGTTCGCCGTTGATCCGGATTCCGGACCGTCGCGGGCAGGGTACCCGGTGTGAGCTGCGGATGCCCGATCCCTCCACGAACTCCTACCTCGCCCTCACCGTGATGCTCGCGGCCGGGCTCGACGGCATCGAGCGAAAGCTCACGCCGCCCGATCCCGTGAACAAGAACATCTTCACGATGAGCGACCGAGAGAAGCGTCGGCACAAGATCACCGAGCTGCCGCGCGACATGCACGAGGCGTTGGACACGCTGGAAAAGGACACCGTCGTGAACGACGCGCTCGGGTCCCACATCGTGGAGCGGTTCGTGGAAGCCAAACGCCAGGAGTGGATGCAGTACTCTGCGCAGGTGCACCAGTGGGAGTTGGAGCGGTACCTGGGCAAGTACTAGGGGAGGAGCGGGAGGAGCGCGGGCGGAGGGGCAGGAGGAGTGGTGACCTTCTGCCCCTTCTGCCGCTCCTCCCGGCAGCTATCTACCTTCCGTCCACCATGCAACGCACCGTTCCCTGACCGGCCTATCGTGCTGCGCGTCCTGTCCCCACGTGTCCCCCGCCCCTGGCTGATTGCGGCGCTCCTCGCCGGGCTCCCCGGCATCGCGCGCGCGCAGCACGTGATCATCGACTCCGTCGCCATCGAGACCTTCGACATCTTCCTCCCGGAGGAGGTCGAGGGGAACATCTTTGCGGGAATCATGAACGCGCTCCATGTGAAGACCCGACCGTCCGTGGTGCGCAAGGAACTGCTGTTCCGTGCAGGCGACGCTCTCGATGCACGGCGACTGGAGGAGACCGAGCGGAACCTGCGCCGGCGCGGGATCTTTCGGCGCGTCGTGATCGACACCGTCCGGGCCGACGGCAAGCTGGTGGCGCGGGTGTTCACCTCGGACGGCTGGACCACGAACATCGATTTCGGTCTGAGCTTCACTGGCAACACCGTTACCTGGCGTGCCGGCGCCATCGAGCAGAACGTGCTCGGCACCGGGCACGCCTTCGGCATCATCTACCGCGACGAACCGGACCGCAACGCGCTCCGCCTCCTGACCCAGATCAACCGACCATTCGGCACTCGGGCCGTCCTGTCCGGCTTCTATGACAACCTGAGTGACGGCAGCGCGGGTGCATGGTCCGCGGGAGTGCCGTTCCTGGCGCTGGAGCATCGTGTAGGGATCGAGCTTCCCGGTGAGGCGGCAAGCCGCCGCGTGCTCCAGTGGCGCGATGGGGATACGCTCGATGTCCGATGGCGCCGGGCGTTCGTGCAGCGCGCCGCCGTGGGGTGGGCGCCGAGCGCGAGCCCGGCCGGCTACCTGCGCGTGGGCCTGCTCGGCCAGATCCGGCAGGAGCAGTTCCTCCAGCTTGCCGATACGGGACTCGCCACGCCGGACAGTGTTTCGGCGGCGTTTGGTGTCTACGCGGACTTCTTCCGCCCACGGTTCCTCGAAGTCACGCACTACAACGGGTTTGCCCGCGAAGAGGACGTCGATATCGGGCTACGCGGGATTCTCCAGGTCTGGATAGCGCCCAAGGCGTTCGGCTATCGCGAGGGTGGCGTCGCACCGCTGCTCGAGGTGCAGACCGGGGTGGGTATCCCACAGGTGTTCGCGCGACTCCGCGCCCGGGCGCACGGCATGTTCACCGCGAGCGGCCTCGACTCCGGTCAGGTGTGGGGCGGACTGACGATCGCGTCGCGACTGATCCGGAGGCAGGCGACCGTCGTGCACGTCGAAGCCGGAGCCCAGAAGAACCCGGCGCCGGGGGCCCAGTTCGACATCGGCCATGGCCTCGGGCCCCGGGGATTCGAGCCCCACGCGTTCACCGGGACGCGGACCGCCTGGGGGGTCTTGGAGCACCGGATCTTTCTGTTTGACGCCCTTCTCAACCTGTTCGGCCTGGGCGTGGCCGGGTTCCTGGACTACGGCGGTGCGTGGTATGCGGATCAGCCCGCGCGCCTCGGTGGGAACGTCGGCCTCGGGCTCCGCATGGGGGGGACCACGTCCACCGGTCCCAACGTCGGCCGCTTCGACCTGGCCTATCGATTCGGTGATGGCTGGTCCGGCAACCGCTGGGTGGTGAGCTTCGGGCAGGCGTATGAGTTCTGAACGTTCGCCGTTGGCCGATGGCCGTGAGCCGAGCGTTCCCGAAACCGGGGGGCGACGACATACCCGGCGTCCAACGCTCGCGGCGACCAGCAGTTGACGATCGGCTATCGGCCCTCGGCTAACGCCGTCACCACGCTACCCGCACCGCCGTCCCGGACACACTCACCATCAACATGTTCCCCATCTGGCCCATCTGGATGGTCTCGTAGTCGAGGTCGACGCCGACGACGGCGTTCGCGCCGAGTTGCTCGGCGTCCGCGGTCATCTCAGCCACGGCCACAGCCCGTGCCTTGCGTAGCTCCTGCTCGTAGGCGGCGGAGCGGCCACCCACGATGTCACGGATGCCGGCGAAGAAGTCCTTGAAGATGTTCGCGCCGAGGATGGCCTCGCCGGTGACGAGTCCGAGGTATTCCACGATCTCGTAACCTTCGATGGATGGGGTCGTTGTGGTCAGCACGCCGTACTCCAGCCAGTTGAGGGTGTCCTAACCTAGGGCCTGGATGCCGCGTAGGGGAAGCGCGGCCGCTGTCGTGGTCACGCCGTCCGGGGCATATTGCACCCTCATGTTCGCTACCGAATTCTCGCTCACCCTGCCCGTCACCGAACCGGTGTTGATCTTCGCCCTGGCGATGGTGGCGTTCCTCATCGCGCCCCACCTGGTGGAACGATTCCGCGTGCCGGGCATGGTCGGGATCATCGTGGCCGGGGCCATCCTCGGGCCGCACGGCTTCAACGTCCTCGAGCGTGGCCAGACGATCGTCCTGCTCGGTGAGGTTGGACTGA
>JAOUDR010000352.1 GCA_029859185.1 Gemmatimonadota bacterium | reverse complement strand
AGTAGGACGCCAGCGAGGGCGATGAGGATACCGGGGCAGGGAGGGCAGGACCCGAGCGGTGCCTGCCCTTGGCGTTCCCGTCCATCGGCGAGCCCACCCGGGGGCTGAGGGATCCGGTAGTCGCCACGTGCGCCGACCCGCCGCACCGCCCATCACCCCCCGGATCGGTACGTTCCCCGCCGTTTACAGGGTGGGGACGTGCCGCTATACTCGCCGAATCCCCAATGGCCCACGCGGAGGTTCCACAATGGCAGACGTCGTCATCTTCGATTGGAACGTCACTCGGGCCATCCAGTACAAGCCAAAGAATCTCGTCGTACCCGCCCTGCCGGTGAAGGTCGCGCTGCAGAGCGATCCGGTTCTGCTCAAGGCCGTCCAGGAGGATCCGCTGCTGCACCAGCGGATGGCGGACTTGTGCAAGGACGAGTTCGTCCGGGCCGCCGGCGTCATCGACGGCCAGCTCGTTTCGAGCGACCGTGCCGCGGCGGGCAAGCCCGCCGCGGAGATTCAGAGGATGCAGAAGCAGTTGAACGAGGTGGTGCGCCTCAGCATCAAGGCCGTCGCGAACACCGCAAGCGGGAAACTGGTGGTGCTGTGGGAACAACTGGGCAAGGACCGCGCCGAGTACCGCAAATACAAGATCAAGTCCGGTATCAAGATCACGTTGGGCGTGAGCGGCCTCGCGCTCGGGGCGGTGGGGATCGCCGGCGCGGCCGCCACCGGTGGGGCTTCCCTCGCCGTGGCCATCGTGAGTACCTGGCGTGGCCTGGTGGATCTCACCAAGACGTTTGCCAACCTGAGCATGGAAGCGGAGACCGTCGGGAAGTCCGTGTGCAGCGACGTGAAGAAACTGCGGGCGGCGTACAAGGACGCACCGGCCAAGCCGGCCACCTTCGGCAAGGTAGCGGCGCGCGAAGCGGTCGTGACGGTGGCCAACACCCTGCTGCAATCCGAATTCAAGAACGTCCCCAAGGTCAAGTCCAACTGCGACCTGTGGAAGAGCAAGCTCCAAGGGCTTCGCACGACGGCGCATGACCTGGCCAAGAAGCTGAACGAGTTCCTGCTGCAGGCCGAGAAGGTCGAGCGGCACCTGGCCGGTATCCCCCGCCATCCGACCAACGCGGCGAAGATCGGTTCGGCGCTCACCAAGCTCAGCGGCCTTCAGCAGAAGGTCAACAGCATGGTGACGAAGATTCCAGAGACGCACAAGCGCGCGGAAAACGGCATGCGTGCGCAGCAAGAGGCGGCGCGCGGCCTGGACATGCTGGCGCGCAAGACCCCGGGATGGACCGCCGTGTTCGACAAGGCCCTGCCCATCATGGTGAACCTCGGCTTGGCGGGCGCGGGAAACACGCTCGGATTCACGGAGGCGAAGACGGCGGCCGACTTTGTCCAGTCCTCGATCGGCCTGGTGAACGACATTGCTACGACCATCAGCGATGTCGCCGACGCGGCCGGCGTGTAGGGCGAAGGGCAGTAGCAGGACACCCGGGGTGCATCCACACCGCCGCCACGGACCCGTTCGCGTCCGTGGCGGCGTTTGCTTCTGACTCCGCCAACGCCGCCCGAGCGGCTCGTGACCCACGGCGACGAGTGCTGGGCAGCGCTCCGGCTGCCGCCCAGCTGGGCGGCCTAGCCGGAGCGGCCTACGAAGGCACTGCTGCCGCCCGTCCCGCGTCGAGCCGGCTCCCTGCCGTCACCCGGCCAGCCCCGCCGAGCTGAACACGAAGTAGAGGAGCAGCGCGATCACCACCACGAGCACCGCGCCGATCTTCGCGCTGCGGGAGGACTCCAGTGCAATGGTGGTGTTCTGGCGGAGCACAATCGGCTCGGGCAGCGGTCGCACCACGGTGATCACCGCCATGATCGTCAGACACAGCGCGAAGCACACGGCCATCCGGTTCAAGAACTGCAGGTCGGGTACGAAGACCTTCAGCAGGCCGTAGGCGACGATGTTGGTGACCAGACCCACGGTGCCGCACACGGCGGGCGCGCGACGGAACACCAGCCCGAAGGCGAACACGGCCAGGATGCCGGGCGAGATGAAGCCCTGGCCCTCCTGGATGATGGTGAAGATGCTGTTGCTGATGGCCGGGTTGCCGAGTTGCGGCGCCAGCAACACCGCGACCACCGCGAACGCGACGACGGACACCCGCCCGACCCCGACGACGGTCTTTTGCGCCGCGTTGGGAGCGAAGAACTTCTTGAACACGTCCATGGCGAAGATGGTGGAGGCCGCGTTGAGCATGGCCGCGAGCGAGCTGACCACCGCGCCGAGCAGCGCGGCCAGCACGAAGCCGACGATGCCCACGCCCTGCGGGAGGACGTGGCCCAGCAGCTGCGCGAGCGCCGTGTCGTACTTGAACGCGATCAGCTTCTCCACCGCCGGCGTCCGTCCCGCCGCCCGGGCCGCTTCCGTGACCCGGCGGTTGAACGCTTCCATCTCGACGGCGAGGCCGGGATTGACCGCCGCCCACGAATGGTCCTCGGTGACGAAGACCGTGAACTCGTCGGTCCTGATCCTGTCGAACGCCTCCCGGGTGATGGGGAGCACCTGCGCGTTCCGGCTCCTGAGGGCCGCGATGGCACTTTCGTCGGGGTAGATGGCCAGCAGGTACCGCTCGCCCTGCCACGCGGCGATCTGTTCGTCGGTCGGCGCGAACGCCGTGTCGACATACTGCGTGGCGGGATTGGCGGCGAGATATCGCGTCAGGCTGCCGGTCCGGTCACCGCGCGCCTCGAGGCGCATGTCCTGCGAGTAGAGGTTGAAGGCGATGATGCCGGGGATCACGATCACGAAGGGGACGATCAGCTTCATGAATGCGGCGAACACGATGCCCTTCTGCCCCTGCGCCAGCGACGCGGAGCCGAGGGTGCGCTGTGTGATGTACTGGTTGAGGCCCCAGTAGTAGAAGTTCGGGATCCACAGACCCAGCATCAGCGCCGTCCACGGCAGGATCGTGTCCGTCGCGGGTAGGAACATGTTCATGCGGGCCTTGTTGAGGTCCCAGAACCGCTCGAGCGTCCCCGCGTCCGGCGCGAGCTGGCGGATGGCGACCGCGCCGGTCTGCACGCTGACGACGGACGCCGCCTCCGTCGCGGCCCCGAGCTTCTGGAACGCGAACCACATGATCACGGCACCGCCCAGAATCAGCGCGCTGCCCTGGATCAGGTCCGCCCACGCGCACGCCTTGAGGCCGCCGGCGGTCACGTAGACCATGGCGATGAGGCCGATGACCAGGGACCCTGTGGCGAGGCTCAGCGGATACCCCGCCTTCGCCGCGAGCGTGCTGATGGTGAGGGCGCCCGAGTAGGTAACCGACCCGAGCAGGAGCAGGTAGATCAGGATCGTGGCCGCGGCCATGATCGTGCGCGCCAGGCCGCTGTAGCGGACCTCGAGGAACTCCGGCATGGTGTAGATGCCGGCGCGCAGGAAGAACGGCAGGAAGCCGAACGCGACCACCACTAGCGTGATGGCCGCCATCCACTCGTAGCTGGCGATGGCAAGGCCGACGTGGCTGGCCGCGTTGCCGCTCATGCCGACGAACTGCTCGGTCGAGATGTTCGAGGCGATCAGCGAGAAGCCGATCAACCACCAGCTCAGCCCGCGGCCGGCGAGGAAGTAGTCCTCGCTGCCCTTTTCGCTCCTGCTCTTGACCATGCCCACGGTGACGACGGTGACCACGAAGGCCACGAAAATCAGGATGTCCCAGGTGGAGATCTGGAAAGTGTCAGGATTCATCGTCGTTCCATCGTTCGGGTTCGCATTGGGGTCACCCACTGCCAGGTACTCTACGCTGCCACGGGCCCGCACGCTGCCTTCACGGATCCCGCACCCAGATCAACATCGCTCCAGCCGGCACCGGCACCGCGTGCGTGCCCCTGCCGAGGCGCGCGTTCGTACCATCCACGCCGCCCAGGTCCACGCGCTCCCGGTCGCCCACCTGACGCCAGATGCCCGCGGGAAGTGCGAACCGGAATAGGCCCTCGGTGGTG
>JAOUDR010000351.1 GCA_029859185.1 Gemmatimonadota bacterium | reverse complement strand
TAGCGTGTCCCCTCGGTGAAGCCGCTCGGGTAGAGCAGGATGCCCTCGATCGCGACGCCATCGCTCGCCGTGAACCGGTGCATGGCCTGCCGCGTGAGCGCCACCGAGTCGAGCCACGGATTGGTGTTCGTCCGCCGCGTCCACGTCCCCCCCGTCAGCGTATACACCTCGCTCGGGTGCATGGGACCCGACATGACCGCCGCGACCGTCGCGCCCGTCGCTTCAATCTCCTGCACACTCATCCCCGGATCCTGCAGGTCCGTCCACCGCTTGGTCCGCACCTCGAGGTCGGCCACGCGGCTTTCGACGCCGCGGCTCACCACCGCCCGGATGCGGCCGTCGTCGAGCCAGAGGATGTCGTGCACCATGCCCTCGAAGCCGGGCGTCAGCTCGGTGACGCGACCGGTGCGTGTCTCCGCCATGTAGAGCATCCCGGCGTGCGGGTCGCGGACGTCCGCGGCGCTCAGGTAGGCGAGCAGTGTGCCGTTGGGCGACCACGCGAACCCGCCGAGTTTCCCCGGGTTGTCGACGAGCCGCCGGACGGCACCGGTCCCGACGTCCATGACGTGGAGGCGTTTGGACATGTAGCTGTCGTCGGTGAGCGGCCGCGGCGCGATCGCCAGCGCCAGCTGCGTCCCGTCGGGTGACCACGCCAGATCGAACACACTCCCCGGCACCGCGAGCTGCCGGACACCACCCGCCTCGGTCCACAGATAGAGGTTGGTGGCATCCCAGTCCTCGTCCACCACCGTCTGCGTGAACCCCTTGGCCCGCGCCGCCGCCCGGTCGGCCGGGGCCGGCGCCGATGCGGTGAACGCCGCGGCCTGCCCGTCCGGTCGCCAGCGATACGCGCCGATGCTGTGCTCGGTGGTGAATACGCGCACGGGATCCCCGCCCCGCATGGGAAGCGCGTAGAGCTGTCGACCGGCATCGCCCTCCCGCCGCTCGAGGAACGTCACCGCCGAGCCGTCGGGCTGCCACGCAACCCCCCCGATGCTGCGATGCCCCGCGGCCAACGGACGCTCGGCGCCGTCGGCGTCGAGCAGGTAGAGACCGGTGTACGCGCTCCCGGGAGGGTCGGACGGCAGACGCGGCTCGGACCGGGTGAAGGCGATCCGCGTCCCGTCAGGGCTCGGCAGGACGTCACTCACGGTCTTCATCGTGACGACGTCGAGCGGTGTGAGGTCGCGCTGCGCCATGAGCGGCGGCGCGACGAGCAGGGCAAGCAACAGCGCGGAGATGTGGCGACGCATCGGAGTTCCCTCTGGGTGAGCGACTTCAGGGAAGGTACGAAGAGGGGCGATGGAGGACGATGGGGGGGCTGTGGACCCCATCGCCCCGCATCGCGTCTCATCGCCCGTTCCTAGCGTCATCTCATATCTCGCCATAGAATCCCCTCTCTCGCCAGGAGGAACCCGATGCGCATCTCGTACATCCTGCTTGCTCTCGCTGTCAGCCTCGCCGCGTGCGGCGCCGACGACCCCGCCTCGGTGGACCTGACCGCCGAATGGCAAGGATCGTATACCCACCCGACCTTCCCTGGCACGCTCACGTTGAACCTCGTGTCGACGGACGCAACGCTGTCCGGGACATTCAGCCTGCGATACGCGATCCCCGGGGGCGGCTCACAGGGCGACAGCGGAACGCTTACCGGCACGCGCCCGTCACCCAACTCGGTCGCCTTCACGCTCGACGCCGGCACGTTTACCTGGTCGTTCGTCGGTCAGCTCACGAACGCCAATCTGATGCAGGGGACGTGGGAATCGACGAGCAGTGCGGGGCTCAATGGGCTGTTTGAGGTGGAGCGGCTATAGACAAGAAAAACGACGGCAGGGAACAGACGGCAGAGGACGACGGCAGGGAACGACGGCAGGGAACGACGGCAGGGAACGACGGCAGAAGAACAAACGGCAGAGAACAACGGCAGAGGACGACGGCAGCCTGCCGCAGTTCCCTGCCGTTGTCTTTCTGCCGTTGTTCTTCTGCCGTTGTTCTTCTGCCGTTGTCTTTCTGCCGTTGTCTTTCTGCCGCTTCTGCCGTCCCTTCTCCCTACATCCCCTCCCCCATCGGCATCGCCGCATCCATGTTCCACACGTCCAGCGTCATCTTCCACCCGCCGTCCGCGCCCTTGCGGTAGATATGCACGCCCTTCAGCGTCTCGCTCACCGGATCCATCCCGCTCATGGCCATCGTCATCGCTGCCGCGTAGTGCTCGACCGCGAGGTTGCCGGAAACCGTGACTTTCGTGTCGGTATATCTGAGATCCTGCACCGTGACCGCGGCCATGAACTCGGTCGCCCACGCGCGGGCTGCCTCGATGCCGACCACTTGCGGCGCGCCCGGCGGCATGATCACGACATCGTCGGCCGCGTAGGGGAGCGTCATGTCGCCGGTCATGAGCGACGAGACCTCCAGCTCGCGGACAGCGTTGACGGCGGCGATGTCCTCCTCGTTGTTCATGGTCACTTCGACCTGGGCATTGCACGCGAGCAGCGTGGCGAGTGCCACGGTGGCCATCATGGTTCGGGTGCTTCGCATGAGTTCCCCCTGTATGCGCCATGCCGGCATTGGCTGGCAGCATTCCAACATGCGGCCGCGCAGGGCTACGTCAAGAGGGGCCGCGGACATGCGGCACGGATGAACACGGAAGGGTCACGGAGTCGAGCAAGGAATCGGGAAGGGCGCGACGTGCCAGGGAAGGTGCTGGTGTTGACGTAAAGGATCGTGGGGTTGACCTCGGCCGGAGACGGGTGGTTCTTCATGGCCGGTGATCACTGATCCGCTCGCCATCTTCGTCGTGCTCGCGGCGGTCGTCGTCGTCTCCATCGAACTGGAGCGGCGCGTCCAGCTGTTCCGCGCGTTGAGTGCCGCGCTGACCGGCATCCTGATCGGCATGCTGCTCTCGAACGTGGGGCTGCTGCCGGGTGAGTCGCCCACCTACGATCTGCTGATGGGTCCCGGGGTGAACCTCGGGATCGTGTTGATCCTCCTGAGCGTGGACCTGCACTCCCTCCTCAAGGCCGGGGGGCGCATGCTCGCGGCGTTCGGCATCGGGGCCGCCGGCACCGCCGCGGGCGCCATCGTGGGCGGTCTCCTGTTCTCGACCCTCGTGGGCCCCGAGACCTGGAAGCTCGCGGGCCAGTTCACCGGCACCTATACGGGCGGCGGCGCCAACTTCGCCGCGCTCGCACGCGCGTTCGATACGAGCCCCGCCCTGTTCTCGGCCGCCACCGCCGCCGACGTGATCATCACCGCCGTCTGGATGGCCATCTGTCTCGCCGTGCCCGTCCTCCTCGGTCGGCCGAAGCAACGGCAGGAACCGGTCACGGAGGCCGAGGGCGACCGGCCGGTCACCCTCGAGCGCACCCTGCACGACAGCGTGCGACCGCTCTCGCTCACCGATACGGCGGCACTGGTGACGATCGCGGTGGGGGCCGTGTGGGGTGCGGGGGCACTCGCGCGGGTGCTGCCGTTCCTGCACGAGGTGCTCTGGCTCACCACCCTCGCGCTGCTGCTGGGGCAGATCCCCGCCATCAAGGCGCTGGCCGGCAGCGCGCTGTTCGGCAACTACCTGATCCTGCTGTTCCTCGCGAGCAACGGCGCGCGCTCCGTGGTGGCGAGCCTGATCGCGATGGGGCCGCCGGTCTTCTACTACGCCACGGTCACGGTTGCCGTCCACGGCCTCGTGATCTTCGGCCTCGGCCGACTCGTGCGGTTGGACTGGGGCACCCTCGCCGTGGCCTCCCAAGCGAACGTCGGCGGCGCCGCCTCGGCCCTCGCCATGGCCGGCGCGCGCGGCTACGCGGATCAACTGGTGCCCGGGGTTGCGGTGGGGCTACTCGGCTATGCGGTCGGGAACTACTTGGGATTCGTGGTGGCGGCGGTGATGCGGGGGGTGTTGTGAGAGGATGACGGCAGGGAGAGAAACGGCAGGAAGAAACGGCAGGAAGAAACGGCAGGAAGAAACGGCAGGGAACAAACGGCAGGAGACAAGCGGCAG
>JAOUDR010000348.1 GCA_029859185.1 Gemmatimonadota bacterium | reverse complement strand
GACGCGTGTCTCGGGTGACGGGGCGGGCGACTTCGACACCCGCACGGTGGAACAGCGGGGCTTCAACCTGTTCTCCAGCGCGGACGGCGCCTTCTCCGGGATGCGCGCCACCGGCAACTACGGGACCGGCATCACCAACTACGGTGACTGCAACGGGACGTTCCGCAACTGCCAGAACAACCGCGTACAGACCACCACGCAGGGCCAGCGCGCGCCGTACTTCGAGGTGGAGTGGATGTACGCGGCGCCACCGTCCCAGTGGATCAAGATCCGGAACGTGGCGCCGTCGGCGGCCAACGCGACGGGTGGCGGCTTCATGGCGGGTTACAACCGTACGGTGCTGGGCCAGCCCAAGCGCATGGGTCCGGCAGACAACACGCTGGGCCGGATGTTCTCCGGTGCCACGAGCACCGAAGACGGGTCCTGCCGCGACCACACCGGGTTCGCCAACGGGTTCTACCTGGGCGGGCTCCAGATTCTGCCGGCGTCCGATTGCTCGGAAACGTGGGGCAGCGAGGGCTGGATGGGCGCCCACCCGATTGACCAAGATGGGTGGAAAGCCCTGTTCGACGCCCAGGGAGCCAACTTCACGTGGGACTACTGGCGGGTACCCGAGGCCAACCAGCGGCTCGACAAGCCGTTCCTCGGCACGCGCCACCACACGTATGGTGAGACCAGCGACTACATGGTGGACGTGCTGAACAACTACGGCAGCGTGGTCCCCGGCGGGACCGGGACCCCGGCGTTCCAGGGGTATCCGCTCGGCCTGCTGCTGCACTTCGAGGCGTTCAACTTTGCCGTGCCCACGGTGGCCAGCGCCTATTTCGTGCAGGTGCTGATCATCAACCGGTCCGAGGACCTCTGGGGCACGCCCATCGATTACGACTCGCTGTACTTCGGGTTCTCGACCGGCACCCTGTTCTCCACACAGAGCGTGTCCCGCTACGCGATGCCCGAAATCGGCGCGGTGATTCACCACAACAACAACGTGCAGGGCACCGGTGGTCCGTGCGACGATCCCAACCGCGCGCCGTACGCCGGGCAGTCCTGCAACGGCAACGGCTCCACGCTCCGCGGCTACCTGGGCGGGGCGACGGCACTGATGTTCCTCAAGAGCCCCATTGGCGACCTGCGGAACAAGCTGTTCTCGAACCCGGCTTCCCCGTTCTACTCCCCCGGCCACCCGCTCGCGGGTGATACGCTCACCTTCCAGCGCCAGTTCTATGGCGATTTCGGCGGGGCGGACGCGTTCACGTGGGGCAGCAGCAGCGAGGCCGCGTTCGGCTACGTGTCCGGCATCGAGGCGCGCACGCTCGCCGGCCGCGACATCACGAGCGCCAACGAGCGGACGCAGTGGCGGGTCTTCCGGAACGAGGGGTGGCCCGCGGTGAAGGGCGTGCACAACAAGTACGTGCCGCCCGGCAACTGGGACTGGAACAAGGATGGGGTCCTCGACACGCTGTCGATGGACACCTGCGGCTCGCAGGGCTGCGTGACGGTGAGCTCGGACACGATGCCGTCCGGTCACTACAACCTGCGCGGCAACATCGGCGGCGGGCAGTCGTTCGGCCCGTTCAGCCTCAAGGCCGGTGACACGACGTCGGTCATCTACGCGCACGTCGGCGACGGCGACTCGGCCAGCTTCTGGGCCCAGGTCAATGCCGTCGTGGACCTGTACCAGAACTTCTATCTGTCCCCGGAATCCCCGCCGGCGGCCGAGGTCGTCTCGACTCAGGTGACCCCGGGCACGGACGCGTTCGGAACCACCGGCCCGCAGGTCCGGCTGTTCTACTCGGATGCGCCGGAACGGTGGACCGATCCGTTCCTCACCAAGCTGGCCTCGGACGTCGCGACCTCGCCGGCGTTTGCCAGCCTGCTGGCCCTCAACCCGTGGCTGCCGGACTCGCTCAACGCCCGGGCGGTCAACAACTTCGAGCGGCTCGAGATCTACAAGTCGTGTGACGGCGGCGGCTCGTTCACCGCGGACGGGGACTGCGATGGTGACGTCGCCACCCTGGTGGACGGGACGAACGACGTCTTCGGCTGGCGGGCCTATTCGACCATCGTGGGCGATGCCAGTGGCAGGATCCCGAACTCGTTCACCGACGGAAACGTGGACGGCGGGCGGACCTACACCTACGTCCTCGTGGGCAAGTCGCGCGGGGCAACGTACCTGGTGAACACCGCGGCGGGTCCGGACACGGTGTCGTTTGCACCGACGATCAGGAATCCGCTGAGTCGGTCAACCTCCGATCCGAACGTGGCGGCGGTGTACGTGCCGGCCAGCAAACCGGCCGGATACGTGGCCGCCTCGGTGGCGTTCACCACGGCGCCCGCCGCCACCGTGCCGTTCAGTCTGTCTTTGAGCGACAACGTGGTTACGTCGTCTTACCGCGCGGTCTTCGGCAACGAGATCCTGGTGGCGCGGGATTCCAACCAGGTGACCAACGAAGTCACCCAGTCCGTGGTGACGATCCGCCGCAATGAGACGGTGGACGACGCCGGTGTGGGTGTCGATTCCGTGATTCGGACGGAGTCGTTCACGTACACGTCCCCCCTGACCTTCCTGGTGGAGGGCACGGGTGCGGCTGGTGGGTCGGCCACGAACGGCGACATCATCACGACCACCACGATCTACGGGGCACCCAACACGTGCTGCGGCTTCGTGCTGGCGCGCACGGACGGGACCCCGGTGTTCGGCAGCACCACGCTGACCGGCGACGGGGCGACCCCCGCCGAGTTGCTGTCCCGCGCGGACTACCCCGGCTTTGGGGTGAGCGCGGACAACAGTGTGGCCGGCACGCACAACTCGAACGCCGAGGCCCACATTCGCGGCCAGCAGTCGCTCGACGAGCTGAACCTGCTCCCGTCCGACACGATCGTGCCGCGTGGTGCAGTGGTGGATCCGTACATGGTCCAGTGGCGCGAGACGTCCTCGACGGCGACCGCCGATGGGCGTAGCACGTACGAGGCCGCGTGGGCCAGCGATCCGTTCGGCGTGAACCGCGGCTTCACGCTCAATCTCACGAACCCCGCGGCCACGGAGGCCGAGGTGCAGGCCTCGTTGGCGGCGCGCACGCTGCCGACGACCGGGCTCACGGATGCCGCCACGGCGGCGCTGGTGGGCGTGGATCCGTCAGACCTGGTACCCGTGAAGGTCCCCTTCACGGTGCGCAATACGACGTTCGATCGTCCGGTGGACGTTGCCATGGCGCGCCGGGTGTCGAACCGCATCGTCCTCGGCAACAACCGGGACACCATCTCGGTAGCGGTCCAGCCGGACCAGTGGGTTCCGGGAGACGTGCTGTACTTCCTCGAGGACGTGGTGGAGGACTCCACCATTGGTGGGCGTCTGGTCCTGTCGGGTGGCCAGCCGGTACAGGCGACACGACGGGCTATGACCTTCAGCCGGGCGGTATTCGGGTGCAACTCGATTCGTGAGTCCTGTAACCCGGTGCTGCAGGTGACGCCGGGTGCCACGGGCTACGACCCGTTCCGCAACGGAGACCGGACCCGGTGGGCGTACTACCTCGGCTTCTCACCGACCACGGAGTACGTGTTCGACGTGACAGCCGCCACGGCCGGCACGGAGATCGCGGCCGTCACGGATTCGGCGCTCGCGCTGATCCGGGTGGTCCCGAACCCGTTCGTGATCTGGTCGCAGTACCAGACCACGGCGGCCGAGGGGCGGCTGCTGTTCACCAACCTCCCGTCGCAGGGCACGCTCCGGGTCTACACGGTGGCGGGCCAGTTCGTCCAGCAGATCAACTGGACCCCCGACGACCTCGAGGGTGACGGTGACCTGTTCTGGGATATGCGGACCCGCGAGGGTATCGACATCGCCAGTGGTCTCTACATCTGGGTGGTCACCACCAACCAGACTCCCACTGACGCGACCACCCCGAGCCTGACGGCACGCGGCAAGTTCGTCGTGATCCGTGGCGACTCGCGCTAATGAGGAGACGACCGATGCAAAGGCTAATGACGCTCGTTGCCGCGCTGCTGCTGCCCGGGGTTCTC
>JAOUDR010000349.1 GCA_029859185.1 Gemmatimonadota bacterium | reverse complement strand
GCTACACCACGTTGCGCGAGATAGACCTGTTTAGAGAGGGGATGGAGGAGATTCTCGACAGTGGGATGACGGGATGACGGGATGACGGGATGACCGGACGACGGGATGACGGGATGACGGGATGTGCCGGGCGCACGCAGCACGGGAGCACGTGAGCAACCACCTCACTGCTCCCGTCCGCCATTCATCCCGTCATCCCGTAATCCCGTCATTCCGTTCTCCCCTCATCCCGTTCTCCCGTCATCCCGTTTTCACCCTCGCGGAACCGGCATCCCGACCGCCACGATCCCTGTGAAGGCTTCTTCAAGGTGAGCGCGGGTGCTTGACCGCCGATCAGCGACGTGCGCAGACTCCAAGGACAACCTGCGACCGGAGCGTCGACGTGCCGAAGGCCAAATACAAGGAGCATCGGATCGGCGACCGTGAATTGAGTCCCGAGAGCCTGATGATGGGCTACGGGTACGACCCCATGCTCTCCGAGGGCGCCGCCAAGTGCCCGATCTTCCAGACCTCCACCTTCGTATTCCCCAATGCCGAAGCGGGGAAGGCCTACTTCCAGCTCGCGTACGGCCTGCGGGAGGCGTCGCCGGGTGAGGAATTCGGGCTCATCTACAGCCGGCTCAACAATCCGGACCTGGAGATCCTCGAGGATCGACTCGCACTCTGGGATGGCGCGGCGGCGGGGGCCGTGTTTGCGAGCGGGATGGCCGCCATCGCGACCGCCCTGTTTGCCTATCTCCGGCCGGGCGACGCGCTCGTCTTCTCGGAGCCCCTGTACGGCGGCACGGAGCATTTCATCCGGCACGTCTTGCCCGAATTCGGGATTACCCCGGTAGGCTTCATGGCCGGTCAGGCCCTCGCCGACGTCGCGGACGACGTGCGGGCCCGCGTCGGTGCGCACCGTACACCGGTCGTGTACATCGAAACGCCGGCCAATCCCACGAATGCCATGATCGACATCGCCGCACTCGCCGCCGTTGCGCGGACCCTCGAGGGCAACGGCGCCCGCCCGGTGCTCATGGTCGACAACACCTTCCTCGGGCCCCTGTGGCAGCACCCGCTGAAGCATGGCGCGGACCTGGTGATCTACTCGGCGACGAAGTTCATTGGCGGGCACAGCGATCTCGTGGCGGGCGCCGTGCTCGGCAGCTCCGAGGCGATGGCGCCCGTCCGTGCGCTGCGGACGTTCATGGGCACCATGGCCGACGCCTGGACCGGCTGGCTGCTGATGCGCAGCATGGAAACGCTCAAGATGCGCATGACGGCCATGATGAAGAACGCGCGGTATTGCGCCGATTTTCTGAACGACCATCCCAAGGTGCGGCGGGTGCACTACCTCGGGCTCCTCGGCGAGGACGATCCGCAGTTTGCGACCTACCGCAAGCAGTGCATGGGACCGGGCTCACTCATCGCGTTCGAGGTCGAGGGTGGGGAAGAGGCGGCGTTCCGGTTCCTCAACGCCCTCAAGCTGGTCAAACTGGCCGTGAGCCTCGGCGGCACGGAGTCCCTCGCGGAGCATCCGGGGAGCATGACCCACGCGGACGTGCCCCCGGACGAACAGGTGCGGATGGGGATCACGTCAGGGCTCGTTCGGCTGTCGGTGGGTGTGGAGCACTACGAGGATCTGATCGCGGACCTGGGACAGGCGCTGGACGCGGTCTGAATCGCGACGCGTGCGCCCCCGAACGACAACCGCGCCGCAGGGGTGGTCCCTGCGGCGCGGCCGCTTCATCCGTGCGAATCGCCGTCGTTACTGCGACAGCGCGATGGTCATCTTCACCGCCGGCAGGTTGGCGAAGGTGATCGGCGTCTGCGTGTAGCTGCCGCCGCCCGTGAGGGCCTCGGCGACAAACGAGAAGTTGCCGTTCATCGTGCCGGTGCCGTACGAGCAGACCACGGTGATGCCCTGAGTGGTCTGGCTGCAGTTCGTGTTGCCGCTGAAGCTGCCGCTCATCGAGGCACTGCCACTCGTGCCAAAGTAGTCCACGTTGCTCATCGAGTAGTCGGCGAAGACGTTGGCGGACCCGATGTCGCCCGACGTCGAGCTCGGGAGCGAGCCCGTATCGCCGGAGCCGCCGACGATCACCCACTCGTCTACGGTGCCGGCCGACGTGTTGATGCCGTTCCAGCCGAACACCCCGTAGAACCAACCGGAGAGAACCTCGCCCTCGATGTCGTAGTCGAACTCGATCGCAATACCGACCGCGCCTTCGTAGTCGGCGGCCATCGCGCCGGTCGAGGAGAAGCTGATTGCCTCTTTCAGAGCCGAGTTGACCGCGGCGCTCGCGGTGGCGGCGTCCAGCGTCCCCACGGAGCCCACGACCTGCACGACGTACGCCGCCAGCCCACCGAACTCGGTGGAGGCCAGGGCGTTGGCGAGGGCCGTCTTCTCGCTCTGGCTGAGCGAATCACCACTCGGGCTGCCGTCGTCACCGCATCCCACGGCCACAGCGACCGCCAGGGCCGCTACGCCAAACTTCGTCCAATTGTTCACAGGCTCCCCTCCTGAATGACGGTCTTGCCAGCACGCTGCCGATCAGCAGGGTGGTACAAGACCACGGTCGGAAAACTGGCGGCGCACCCGTCCAAACTGGGTCGACGAGCGCGCCGCATAGTGCCTGAATCGATAAACCCACTTGGTCTATTGCGCAACTCCAGCATGCGCTTCCGGGCGACGGTGATCCAGATCACGAAGGTCCCCGTTCACCCTGAAGATGACCCGCTGCGGGCAACGCTCGCCCCGTTGGGGTTCTGATCCGGTCACGCTAGGGCGTGATGGTGATGCTCCGGTTGCCCTCCAGAATGGTCGTGATGAAGCCCGGGATGGCACTGGTCACTACCGTCGTGCCCTGGGCCAACTTCCGGAGCGCCGCCCCGCCCGTTGCAACGGTGGTGGGCGAGTAGTAGAGGCGGATCGGGATCTGCACGGTCACGCTCGCGCCGCTCTGGGTCGGGGTGACGAGATTGCCGACCGCGGGTTGACTCGAGGTGAGCGTCACGGTTAGCGCCGTACCGCCCGCCCGCACCGCCTGCACCTCGTAGAGGTACTGGTCGTTGGCATACGGGATGCCGACCTGCGTGTAGAACTGGATGCTGTCCGGTGCCTGGCTCAGGCTGTACGACCCGCTCAGGTTGGCGATGTGCACGGCCGGCGTCACGACGTTGAGGGCGGCCGTGCCGTCCGTGAACCCGTTCGCGCGCGCCGTGGTGGTCACGGTTCCCGTCTGGCCTTCCACCCCTTGCACGAAGTAGTAGAAGTACTGCTGACCGTCGGGCACGAAGACGATCACGGAGTCCGTGCCAGGGGTACTGTCGTTCGGGGTCACCCGCGCGACGGCCGGCGCGCTGCTCTTGATGACCACGTTCACGCCGCCGTGGTTCGAAGCGCCCAGGTAGCCATAGACGCTCTTCTGCAGCCAGCTGCCCACGGTCGACTCATACATGGTGATCCCCGGGGCACTGACCGCGACCGTCCGGTTGTAGTACGTAAGCTGATCGAAGCCCGGAATGGCGCCGTCGATGGTCGTGGTGCCGGCGGTGAGCGGGTCGAAGGCGACGCCGCCCGCAGCCACACTGGTGGGCGAGTAGTAGCTCCCCACGGGGATCTGCACCGTGACCGTGTCGCCGATCTTCGCGGTGGTGATCAACCGACCCACCCCGGGCGTGCCGGTCGTGACGGTGACCGTGCGCGGTTGGCCGCCGGCCCGGATCGGCTGCGACTCCGTGAGATAGGTGTAGCCCGGGGCGGCGTATCCGATGTGGGCGTAGAACGCCGCATCGGGTGACAGCGTGGTCGTGGTCGTCGGGATGCCGTAGAGCTCGAACGCCGGCCGCCGGACCGTGACGGTCGGTGTCGCCGTGGTGAAGCCCGGGGCCGACACGGTCAGCTGCACCTGGGCCACCCCCGTGTCCGCGACGCCCTCGAGCGCCTGCAGGTTGTAATAGAAGTACTGCTGCCCGTTCGGCACGAAGACGACCAGCGAGTCGCCGCCCACCGTGCTCTGATCGGGGCTCACGAGC
>JAOUDR010000347.1 GCA_029859185.1 Gemmatimonadota bacterium | reverse complement strand
TGCGGAACATCACGATTCCCGTCAACCCGGGGCGGATCACGGCGTTCATCGGGCCCTCCGGCTGCGGCAAGAGCACGCTCCTGCGCTCCATCAACCGGATGAACGAGTTGATCACCGACACCCGCCATGCCGGCGATATCCAGGTCTCGGGCGGCTCCGTCTACGCGCCGTCGGTGGACGTGGTGGCGCTGCGCCGGCAGATCGGGATGGTGTTCCAGAAGCCCAACCCGTTCCCGAAGTCGATCTTCGACAATGTGGCATACGGTCCGCGGGTGAACGCCCTGGCTGGCGAGGCCGAGCTGGCCGACCGGGTGGAGCGCGCGTTGAAGCGGGCGGCACTCTGGGACGAAGTTGCCGACCGACTCGACAACCTTGGCACCGGACTCTCCGGCGGCCAGCAGCAGCGGCTGTGCATCGCGCGGGCGCTGGCCAACGAGCCGGACATTCTCCTGCTCGACGAGCCCTGCTCCGCACTCGACCCCATCGCGACCCAGCGGGTCGAGGAACTGCTCGTGGAACTCAAGCGGGAGGTGACGATCGTCATCGTCACTCACAACCTTCACCAGGCCGCCCGGATCGCCGACGACACGGCTTTCTTCTATCTCGGGGAGTTGATAGAGTTCGGGACATCGGACGAGCTGTTCACGCGCCCGCGTGAGAAGCGCACCGAGGCCTACGTCACCGGGAGATTTGGATGACCGGCGCTCCGCATCGGCATTTCGACGACGAGCTCACGCAACTCAAGGACCGGCTGCTGCAAATGTCGGCGGCGGTTCAGGAGGCGGTGGACCGCTCCGTCGGCGCCGTGCTGCAACGCGACCGCGAAGTGGCAGCCCGGGTCGTAGCGGAGGACCCGGCCATCGACGCGCTCGAGACGGAAATCGAGGAGACCGTCACCAATCTGCTGGCGCTGCACCAACCCATGGCGCGGGACCTGCGACTCCTGCTGGCGTCGCTCAAGATCTCGAATGATCTCGAGCGCGTGGGCGACCATGCCGTGAACATCTCGGTGTGCGCCGAGCGGCTCACCGACTACCGTATGATCGCGCCTGAGCCCGAGCTGATCGAGATGGGACGCCTGGCCAGAGAGATGCTCGCCCAATCGATTGACGCGTTCGTACGCCGCGATTCCGAGTCCGGGCGGGCGGTGTGCCGCCGCGACGACCAGGTGGACGCGCTCCACCGGTCCATGTTCCGCATCCTCATCACGCACATGGCCGAAGACCCCCACACCATTGGGGCCGCCATGGAGCTGTTCCTCGTGAGCCGGAACCTGGAGCGGGTGGCCGACCTCGCCACCAACATCGCCGAGGACGTGGTCTTCCTCGTCGAGGGCAAGAGCATCAAGCACGGCGCGGAGATGCGGGCCCCGAAAGAGGACTGACCGCCGCGACGGGCACGACGGACACGGCGGGCACGATGCCAGCCCCTTTCCTGCCGCGCTGCCCCTCTGCCCCTCTTCTCTTTACACAACCGTTACACAGCCGTTGCGTTTCCGCGATCCCCCAGCGATAACCTCATCCTGCATTCGATTCCCGGTTGTTAGCCAGTCTTCCCTCTGCCTACGAGAGCCGTCCAATGCGACTCCCCGTGCGACTCGCCCGTGCCGCGCTGCTTGCCGGCCTGGCGATCGTCTGCCTGGCACCGTCCGCCTCCGCCCAGAACGTCAAGGTGGGCGGGTTGGGCTACGTGCAATACCGTTACCAGCTGAGTGATACGGCCGCGAACGAAAACGCGTTCTCCGTTACGCGGGCGTACATCAACATCGTCGGTGACCTGGGGGGCGGCCTGGTGACGCGCATCACTCCCGACCTGTTCACCGACCCCAACGGATCGATCCCCTTGCGGATCAAGTATGCCTATGCCGCGTACACGCCGGGGACGAGCCCCCTGACGTTCAAGATGGGCGTGATTCACACCCCGTGGCTGGACTGGACCCAGAAGGTGTGGGACTTCCGGATGCAGGGCACCATGGCCATGGAACGTGGTGGCTACCTCACCTCCGCCGACCTTGGCTTCGGGATCGACGGGGCATGGGGATCGCAACTCGTGAACATGCAGGTCGGCGTGTACAACGGGGAAGGCTATAAGGGCGGACTGGGGGACGGCGGCAAGGACCTCATGGGACGGGTCTCCGTCCGCCTGCTCTCGACCGACGTCACCAACGCGACCGGCGGGCTTCGGATCAGCGCGTATGGCCAGTTCGGCCGGCCGACCGGCGGCGGCACGCGCAACCGACTGATCGGCATGCTCTCCTACAAGGCCGAGCGGTTTACCCTCGCCCTCGAAGGCTCACTCACGAGCGACTCCGCAACCACGAGCTCCACCTCCCCGTTCAGCGGACGGGTGGTGAGCGGCTTTGGCGTCTACACCATCCCGAACACGAAGGCCGGCGTGGTCGCCCGCGTGGACTTCACGGATCCGGACACGGACACGGTTGACGACCGCCAGACGCGATTCATCGGTGGCATCTCGTACTGGCTGCACCCCAATCTGCGGCTCCTGGCCAACGTCGATCACGTCGATTATCAGGGAACCCCGACGCCGGCACAGAAGGCGCTCCAGACGCAGGGGTTGTTCCAAGTTGAGTTCACGTTCTGACGGAAACGGTCATGGGCGGTCGCGACCGACGACCGCCCATGACCGCCTATGACCGCCCATGCCCGCCTATGCCCGCCCATGCCCGCCCGCTCTTCGCAAACAGCCTGATCAGCGTGACCCCCGCCACGAAGCCTCCCAGGTGCGCCATGAAGGCCACGCCACCGCCGGCTGCACCTCCGGCGAGCGCCGGGACGCTTCCCACGAGCTGCAGCAGGAACCAGAAGACCAGCATCACCCACGCCGGTACCGTCACGCGAGTGAGGAAGAACCCGAGGAAGATGAGGGTGTGGACCCGGACCCGCGGGTAGAGCACCAGGTACGCGCCCATCACCCCACTGATGGCTCCTGAGGCGCCCACCATCGGAATCGGCGACGACGGGCCGACGGCGACCTGTGCGGCGGCCGCTAGCAGTCCGGCGGTCAGATAGAACACCACGAACCGCCCGTGCCCCATGGCGTCCTCGATGTTGTTCCCGAAGACCCAGAGAAACCACATGTTGCCGATCAGGTGGAACCACCCACCATGCAGGAACATGGAGGTGACGGCCGTGTGCCACGCCGGGGCACCGGTCATCACACACGTCATCCCCTGTCCGAGCGGGAGCTCGTACCCCTCCGGCAGGCGACCCAGGAGCTCACCAGGGATCAGCCCCAGCTCGCAGATCGATCCGGCGAGCGCCCGATCAGCGCCGGCGCCCTGAATCAGGAACCAGACGAGGACGTTCAACGCGACGATGCCGATCGTGACGACCGGCGTCAACGAGGTGGGATTCTCGTCCTTGTAGGGGAACATGCGGCCAATATAGGGCTGACGAGGGAGACACGGCCCTGGCTCGACGATCACGCTTCAGCGTCTGGTTCCTTGGCCGAGCCCACACTTCAGTGCGGGACTCCTCCCACGAAAGCTCCGGCCTTCCGGCTTCGAGGCGGTCGCCTGGGCGAGAGGTCCCGGGCTGAGAGCCCGGGCTTCGGCCGAGGAACGGCGTTCTAAAGGACGCCACGGCGGGTGAGATCACCCTTCAGGGTCTGGTTGCTTGGCCGAGCCCGCCCTTCAGGGCGGGACCCTCCCACAGAAGCTCCGTCCTTCCCGCTACCGCACGGCCGCTTGGGCAAGGGGTCCCGGGCTGAGAGCCCGGGCTCGGCCAAGGAACTGGGTCCTGAAGGACGCCACGGCGGGTGAGATCACCCTTCAGGGCGGGACCCCTCGTCGCGCCTAGCTGCCGAGCGTGCCCAGCACGTTGCGACAGTGGGGACAGCTCATCAGCACGATGTAGTTCACCAGTCCCGGCCCGCCCTGGACCTTATGCCAGTGGATCTTGCGCAGCGAGGTCTTGCAGTGCGGGCAGCTCGGCGGCAGCTCGCTTTCCTCGAGACGGATCTTCTCCCCCATCGTCTCCCCCTTGCAGTTGGCCCCCAGCGCGACGGTGCGC
>JAOUDR010000346.1 GCA_029859185.1 Gemmatimonadota bacterium | reverse complement strand
TGCGACCACGAGCCCCAGGGCCAGGCATCCAAAGAACGCTCGCTTCATCGATCATCTCCCCCGTATGGGTGGTGTCTAAAACCGTTCCACGTCCTGAACGGCCTCGGGTCCCAACAACTCCGCCCAGTTGGCGCGGCTGGGTTCCCGCTGCTCGTTCGTCCAGATCAACGCGTAGTTGCCGATCCCTGTCTCGTCGTAGAAGACGAACTTCCGATACCGGCCCCGCGTAACTTCCACACTTCGTAGGGTCGCGTGGATCCCGACTGTGGCCGCCGCAGCACCTCGTCCGGCTCGCCGTACTTCACGAAGATCCGACCACGATCCGTCCGCCATCCCGGAATCTGTCCGGCACCGCCCTCGCGATAGTCGCGGTTGGCACGCGCGATCAGCCGGTAGAACTGGTCCTGCAACTCGTTGCCGGGCGTGCCCGGGCTCGGGTCGCGGCGGTCCCAGAACTGCCGCAAGTAGTTCCGTTTCCCTTCGACGGAAAGCCCCTCGTAGATGCCGCGCTCGCCCATCTCCATCAGGTAGATGAGTGGCCGATAGAGCGTATCCAGCTGGGCTTCCGTCAACTGCCCGAACACATCCCGCGATTGTCCCACCGCCGACGCGATGGCGGCTTCGGTTTCGAATCCGGCCATGACGAACGTCGCACTTCGCGTGACGCTCGAGTCCGGGAACTGCAACTCCAACTCCAGCTTGTAGTCACCCGGTGGGAGCCCCACCAGATCGAGTCCGCTCGCCGCCACCCCGGCCGCGCCAATGGTCACCGTTTCGGGCGCGGTCGCGATCACCTGGCGACCGTCGCGGGTCCGCACCCGGGCGAGCATGGTCGCTTCCACCACCTGGCCCGGATAGAGTTCCGCGTAGTAAAACAGGCGGCTCTGCGTGGGCGTCAGCACCGGCTCGGGCTGTGCCGTGATCAGGAAGCCACCCCGCGCGAACTCGCCACCCCCGGCGACCGCCGAATCCCCCGCCGGTCGAAGCGCACTGGTCAGCAACAGATCGGAGACCAGTGGGGGCGTGGCATATCCCTGGACAGCCACGCTACTGCGTAGCACCCGTCCGGAGGCGGAATCGGTGACCGCCACGTTCACACTGTACCGACCGGCCGGCACCGCGAACCGGAACTGCTCCACCGACGACGCGCCGGGCACGGTCAGCATCTGGGCCGGCACGCGCTGCGCCCACGTTTGCTCGGTCAAACCGAGTCCCGTGGAGTCACTCACGACGATCGTGACCCGGTAGGCGCCGAAGGCCTCGCTGCCGCCCTGCACTCGCTCCAGGAGGTTGAAGGGCACGCGGCAGAAGGCCTCCACCGTGGTCCCGACCTCCGCGCGGTAAAACCGCTTCGCCGCGATGGCGAGTCCGCCCGGATCCGACTGTGCCGAGGCGGTGCCCGCCAGTGCGCCGGCGAGCACCACGCCCAGCCACCTTCCCAGCTTCATCATCCGTATGTCTCCGTGGGAGGCGGGTATCCCGCCTCCCACGGCTCCGACGCTACCAGTGAATGGTGGCGCCGTAGAAGTGTGTTGCGCCCAAGACGCCGAGGCTCTTGTACGCGTAGTCCAAGGCGAGGCCGAACCCGCCACCTCGTGTGTTGTAGGCCAGGCCGCCACCGAGTGCCAGACCATCCGAGCCGGTGCCGAGGCTCGTGCTGAACCCGGCCAGCGCCGCATCCGGCTTGAGGTCGTTGTCGGGCTGATAGGCATACGAGCCACGCGCGGTGAGCCCGAACCCGGTGGTCCCGAGGTTCAGACCCCATTCGAGGCCGCCCGACCAACTGGCATTCGTGTTGTTCGGCTGCGTGAACTCCCCGAGGAGCGTGACCCGCTGCGCCGACACGTTGATCATGTCGAACGCCAGGGCGAGCCGGAACATGACCGGGAGACCCCAGTCCTTGGTCCGGTAGCCACTGGGCTGGCCTTCCTGCGGGAGCTGTTCCTGACCGGACGGCGGCTGCCGCTGCACCGTCACGTCCAGGCCGGACCCGGTGTGGGTGATGGACGAGCCGAGATTCTGAATCACGAACGACGCGCGAATGGGCCGGGGCCCGAGCTGGGCATGGAAGCTCGTGCCGAAATCCACGGCAAACCCACTGCCACTCGTGGCACCGAGCCGGTCCGAGATGAACTTCCCGGTGATACCCGCGGAAAAGCGGTCCGAGAAGTTCTGTGAATAGGTGAGACCCACGAACGTCTGCGCGACGCTGTAGGTCGAGCCGTCACCTTCGGGGTTATCGACCGTGTACACGGGCTGGTCGGAGAAGCCGAAAGTGCCGGCCTGGATGCCGATGGCGCGGGCGCCGCCGCCCATCGGAAAGGCCAGGCCTCCCCAACTGTAGCGGGTGTCCGCGAGATAGGTGTACGTGCCGAGGGAGACGCCGGGACGCTCCATCAGCGCCACACCGGCCGGGTTCCAGTACAGGGCCTCGACGTCGTTCGCGAGAGCCGCGTAGGCCCCACCCAGGGCCGCACCGCGGGCGCCAGCTCCGAGGAGCAGGAACTCCGCCGCGGAACCACCATAGGACGTGTTGTCGACGCTCTGCTGAGCGACGGCCGGAGCCGCCCCCATCGCGCCCAGCGCCGCCCCTACGATGGCTCGAGTCAGAAATCGCTTCATAAGTCAGCCTCCGTGGCCGGGGAGCGACGGCAACCGCCGCTCCCCGATGGGTCAATCACTGGGCAAAGTTGACGACGGTCATCCGACCGGTCTTCGACTGTCCGTTGGGCGTTTCGATGTGATAGAAGTACACGCCGGACGCCACGAACTGGTTGTTCCGGTTCCGGAGATCCCAGACGGCCTCGCCGCCACCCGCCGGATCGTTGTGCTCGACGACCTTCACGAGCACCCCGCTCAACGAGTAGACGCGGATGATCGCCTGTGCCGGGAGATTCACCCACTTGAGGATCTTCCGGCTGGTGCTGATCTCCATCGAGTTGGTCACGTAGTACGGATCCGGCACGGTGTGGACCCGGTCGAGATCAACCGAATCGGCCGGGTTCACCGCAAACTGCTGCTGCACATTGATCACGTACTTGAGACCCGGAACGTTGGTCGGGCGCACCGGGTTGGGCTCGAACGTGTAGTTCGAGCAGTCCGTCATGATCTCGCCCAGCGACGGCTGGCAATCGGCCGTCATCTTGCCGGTGATGGCGCGCAGATGCCACTGCGTTCCCGCGGCCGGCAACGAGGCCCCGGTCCCCATGAAGAACGGCTCGCCATTCACCACGAGAACGATGCCGTCGTCGTCCTTGACCCCGTCGCTGTCGTAATCGAGCGGCGAGACTTCGGCCGTCTCACTCATCACGATGCAGTCGAACGCACCGACCGCCCACCACTCGGTGCAGGCCGGCTCAACCGCTATCAAGTGCTGGTAGTTGATGATGTCGTATACCCCAGAACCGGTCAGGTCGAATTCCGCGCCGAATCCAGCCTGGTCCATTCCGGAAGCAAGGACATCAGACAAGTTCAGGAACGCATAGCCGGAGGCAAACCCGCCGCCGTTGTAGGAAAGGTCGACATGATGCGTGACGTCCCGGATCTCCACGGCACCACCGCTTCCCCACGTAACGACGAAGTCTGCAGGGTACCAGGAGCCAGAGGCGTAGTCTACGCCGCGGTAGGATACGCTGACGAAGCTACTGCCCGTACGGTACGCCGCCGGGGCCCAAATGTTGTTGACACCAGTCAACGCGCCGGCGTTGTGCGCGGGATCGGCCCGGCCCGTGATCGTCGGGTCAGGCGGCTCGCTCCCGCCCTCGTCAAACCAGCGCGAGTGTGCCAGGTAGCGCGAGGTTCCATAGCCTGACACCCCGTACCGCCCGGATGCGGTTGCCACTGACTGCGACTGCCAGACACCGGGGATTGCGATACCCTCGAACTTGACGGGCATCCGCACCGTGGAGTCCTGGAAGTTGAGCCCGACGAGGTTCGACAGGGTGGAATCGTACGGCACCAAAGGCGCCGACAGTTCCCACTCTGTGTTCCCAGCCGAGTTGAAGTTCGGGTGGCCAGAGTTCACGGCGGCCGTG
>JAOUDR010000345.1 GCA_029859185.1 Gemmatimonadota bacterium | reverse complement strand
GCCAGGGAAGGCGCGCTGTTCACCGACTGGTACGGTCAGCAGAGCTGCACCGCGGGCCGCGCGGCGTTCATCACCGGGCAGTCGCCCATCCGCACCGGCCTTACCAAGGTCGGCCTGCCGGGCGCGCCCGAGGGTATGAAGAAGGAGGATCCGACCATCGCCACGCTGCTCAAGGCGCGGGGCTACGTGACCGGTCAGTTCGGCAAGAATCACCTCGGCGACCGCGATGAGATGCTGCCGAGCAACCACGGGTTCGACGAGTTCTTCGGCAACCTCTACCACCTGAACGCCGAAGAGGAGCCCGAGCACCCGGACTACCCGGGCAATCTCGTCATGCCAGGCGGCAAGACGTTCCGCGAGCAATTCGGTCCCCGTGGCGTGATCCACAGCTACGCAGACGGCAGAATCGAAGACACCGGCCCCCTGACCAAGAAGCGCATGGAGACGGTGGACGAGGAAGTCACCACCGCGGCGCTCGCCTTCATGGACAAGGCCGTCAAGGATGACAAGCCGTTCTTCGTGTGGTGGAACAGCACCCGCATGCATATCTGGACGCACCTGAAGCCCGAGTCCGAGGGCAAGACTGGTCTCGGTGTGTACGCCGACGGCATGGTCGAACACGACGCGATGGTGGGGCAATTGCTCGCCAAGCTCGAGGAACTGGGGGTGGCAGACAACACCATCGTGATGTACTCCACCGACAATGGCGCGGAGTTCTTTTCCTGGCCCGACGGCGGAACCACGATCTTCCGCAATGAGAAAGCCACGCAATGGGAGGGCGGCTTCCGCGTGCCCACCGCGATTCGCTGGCCCGGCGTCATCAAGCCCGGCACCGTCAACAATGAAATCGGCGCCCACGAAGACATGCTGACCACGCTGCTCGCGGCAGCGGGCGATCCCAACGTGAAAGAGGATCTGCTGAAGGGCAAGACGGTCGGCAACGTGACCTACAAAGTCCACCTCGACGGCTACAACCTGATGCCCGCGCTCAAGGGGGAGGCCCCGTGGCCGCGCAAGGAGTTCCTCTACTGGACCGACGACGGCAGCGTCGCCGCGCTGCGCTACAACAACTGGAAGATCACGTTCCTGAAGCAGAATGCCGAAGGAATCGATGTCTGGCGATCGCCATTTGAGGTACTGCGTGCCCCGATGCTGGCCAACTTGCGCATGGATCCGTTCGAGCGCGCCGAGCATGAAAGCATCGGCTATGACAAATGGTGGGTGGAGCACATGTTCGTCTTCGCGCCCGCCGGAGCCTATGTCGGCCAATGGCTGCAGAGCTTCCGCGAGTTTCCACCGCGCCAGAAGCCCGGCAGCTTCAACCTCGAGCGCGTGATGGAAACCGTGATGGGCCAACAGGGCGTCGGCAAGTAACGCCGATGCTTCTTCGGCTGCGGCCGATGCGGCGCCGATACACCCCACCCCTCGCGCGGCCGCGAGGGGTGGGTGGTCTTCGGGGCCCAACTTGTCACCAGGCCAATCACGGATGCGGTCCGAGTCCAAGGAGAGAGATATGGTCATGGTGAAAGCTGCGCAGGCCACATTCGGCCTGCTCGTCGGGATCCTCCTTGGTGGATGCACGCCGGCGGGCGAGCCCGACCCGCTGGCCTCCTGGAACGATGGTCCTTCCAAGGCAAACATCAGCGAATTCGTCACCCGCGTGACCGATGCGCGGAGCACGGACTTCGAGCCCGTGTCGGATCGGATCGCGGTGTTCGACAACGACGGTACACTGTGGGCGGAGCAGCCGATGTACTTCCAGTTGGCGTTCGCGATCGATCGGGTTCGCGCCCTGGCGCCCGCGCACCCGGAGTGGGCCAGTACGCCGCCGTTCAGCGCCATCCTGAGCGATGATCCCGCCGCGCTGGCCGGGCTCACCGAGCACCACCTGCTCGAGATCATCGCGGCGACGCACTCGGGGATGACCACCGACGAATTCAGCCAGATCGTCGCGGACTGGCTCGCGACCGCCCGTCATCCCCGCTTCGACCGGCCCTACACTGAGCTCGTCTACCAGCCGATGCTCGAGCTGCTCGACTACCTGCGAGCGCACGGGTTCAAGACGTTCATCGTGTCGGGCGGTGGAATCGACTTCATGCGGGTGTTCACGGAAGAGGTCTACGGGATTCCGCCGGAGCAGACGGTGGGCTCGATGGGGAAGCTCGCGTTCGAGCTGCGCGACGGCCGGTCGGTGCTGGTAAAGCAGCCCGGGGTGGACTTCATCGACGACAAGGAAGGCAAGCCGATCGGCATCGCCCGGTTCATCGGCCGGCGCCCAATCGCGGCGTTCGGCAACTCGACCGCGTGCTCGCGGCTGCGGACGGCGATCTCACGTTCCTCACGGGCGACGTCATCCTGAGCGGTCTCGATCCGATCCGGGAACGGTTCCGGGCGACGTACGCCGGCCTGCAGCGCCAGGATCAGACCCTCATCGAGAAGCAGATCCGGGTGTTGAGCCCGACCGTGGCGATCGTGTTCGCCGTGGCCGAGGGGACGTACACCGACAAGGCGGGGTGGACCTCGGAGCCGGTCGGCATCGGAACCACGATCGTGTTCGTCAAGGAGGACGGGGAGTGGCGTATCCGGCACGCCCATCAGTCCATCGCGAAGTGATCGCACCGGTCCGCTTCACGCGGCCGCATCATGAAGGAGTGGAGTATGCGTAGCGCGTTCCGCATCATGGCCGCCGCCAGCATCCTGCTCGCGGCAAACCTTGTGGCCCAGGTGGCCACCACCGCGGCCCCGGCGCCGCCGCCGGCCAAGCCCACGTTTGCACAGCTGGGGCTGATCATCTACCCCGCGAAGCAGCAGACGCCGGAGCAGCAGGCCCTGGATGAAGAGGCCTGCTACACGTGGGCCGAGACGCAAACCGGCATCCACCTGAGCGCCGGGCCCGTCAACACGGACTCGGCCGCGCAGGCGGCGGCGGCCAGGACGTCCGAGGCGACGCAGGGTGCCGCGGTGGCAGGGGCGGCCCGTGGGGCCGCCGGCGGGGCCATCATCGGCGCGATCGCCGGCGACGCCGGGACGGGCGCCGCCATCGGCGCGGTGGCTGGTGCCGCGCGCGGCCGGCGTGCCCGCAAGCGGGCCACCGCCCAGGCGGGCGCGCAGGGGGCCCAGCAGGCCGAGGCCCAAAACCAGCAGATGGTGGACCAGTTCAAGAAGGCCGGCGCCGTCTGCCTCGAAGGGCGCGGTTACACGGCGAAATAGGGTGCGCGTCACGCGACGGTCGTCGCCGGGGACGAGGGCAGGGCCGGGGAGAGGCGTAGGGTTGGTGCTCCTCGCCCTGGCCTTCGCCGTTGTCGCTTCCCCGGCCGCCTCCCAACAGCCTGGCGAGAAGAGTGTCGTGGTGCGCAAGACGCGGATCACCGGCTACCCGTACGTGTTCGCGACGCCGGAGGCGGGTGTCGCGTTTGGCGTGGGAGGGATCGTCACGTTCTACACGTCCAAGACCGACACCGTCCTGCGTCCCTCGAAGGTCACCGTGGGGGGGTGGTACTCGCTCAACAACCAGTACAAGGTGACGCTGACCCCGCAGGTCAACCTGGACGAGAATCGCTGGCAGCTGAACCTGCCGGCCGACTTCGGCCGGTTCACGGACAAGTTCTGGGGCATCGGCAATGCGACCGAGGAATTGCCGTACGATTCGACCACGGAGCGTGAGACCGAGGACTACCGTTCGGAAGTGACGAACGTGAAGCTGGACGTGCAGGGGCCCCTGTCGATCTTCTCGTCCATCCGCTCCGGCATCCTGATCGAGCTCAACAACACGCGCATCGTCGATCCTCAGCTCAATCCGTACCTGCTGGCGGACACGGTCCAGGGCACCTCGGGCGGCCAGACCCTCGGATTCGGGATCACCTCCGTCTGGGACACCCGGAACCACGCGTTCTTCCCCAGCAAGGGCGGCTTCTACCAGGTCCGCGCGCTGTGGTTTCCCCCCATCCTGGGCGCCGACTACAAGTACGAGCGCATCGAGGCGGATTTCCGCACCTTCCTCGGTCGCGGCCCCGACGAGGTCATCGCGCTGCAGGCGTACGG
>JAOUDR010000344.1 GCA_029859185.1 Gemmatimonadota bacterium | reverse complement strand
GGGGCGCAGAAGTTCTTCGACATCAAGTGCCGCGCGGGTGACCTCGCCCCGGATGCGGTAATCATCGTGGCCACGGTCCGGGCGCTGAAGCTGAATGGTGGCGCGAACAAGACCGACCTCGCCACGGCCAACCCGAAGGTGGTCGAATCCGGCTTCCCGAATCTGCGGCAGCACATCGAGAACCTGCAGCAGTACGGCATCCCGGTCATCGTCGCCCTCAACCGGTTCGTCACCGACAGTGCCGCCGAACTGGCGGTCATCCGGAACGGGTGTGCCGCGCTCGGCGTGGACGTGGCCCTGACCGAGGTGTGGGAGAAGGGCGGGCAGGGCGGCGTTGCCCTAGCGGAGCTACTGGGAGGCACGCTCGCCAGCAGCACGGGCGCGTTCAAGCAGCTCTACGACGTGCGGCGCCCGATCCGGGAGAAGATCGAGACGATTGCCACCAAGATCTACCGGGCGGACGGCGTGGATTTCCTGCCGCCGGCCGAGCGGGCGCTCAAGCAGCTCCCGGAATTCGGACTGGGCGAGACGCCGGTCTGCATCGCCAAGACGCAGTACTCGTTCTCGGACAACCCGGCGTTGCTTGCCGCACCCCGCGGATTTCGGATTACGATTCGCGACATCTACCCGTCGGCCGGCGCGGGGTTCGTCGTGGCGCTCGCCGGGGATGTCATGACGATGCCGGGACTCGGCAAGTCGCCCGCCGCGGAGCGCATCCGGCTGCATCCCGACGGCACGATCGAAGGTCTGTTCTAGGGAGGGGCAATGCAGCACGTATCCACGCCGGACGCCCCGGCGGCCATTGGTCCGTACAGCCAGGCCATCGTGGCGGGTGGCCTGGTTTTTACCGCCGGCCAGATCGCGCTCGTGCCGGCCACGATGGAGCTCGTCGACGGCGACGTCGCGATGCAGACCGAGCAGGTCTTCGCCAACCTCAAGGCCGTCCTCGCCGCGGCGGGCTCGGGCCTGGATCGCGTCGTGAAGGCCACCGTCTACCTGGCCGACATGGCCGACTTCTCGGTCATGAACGAGATCTACGCACGCGAGTTCGGGACGCACCGGCCCGCGCGGTCCACGGTGGCCGCGCGCACGCTGCCCAAGAACGCGCGTGTCGAGATCGACCTCATCGCGCTGGTCTGAGGCAGTTCGGGGGCGGATTGGGCCTGGTGGTCTGCACGGTCTTCAAAACCGTCGGGAGGCGCCTGCGGCGGCTCCGGTGGGTTCGATTCCCACACGCTCCCGCCATGCCTCGGGTCGCGTGAAGCGCGCGTTCGTCATCATCAATCCCACCGCGGGACGGGGTCGTGGCGCCCGTCTCGCGCACGCCATTGGCGCGGTCTTTCGAGACCGGGGATGGGAGATCCAGCTCCACGAGACCCGCACCGCCGGGGAGGAACGCGACCTTGCGGAGGCCGGTGCGCGGGCGGGCTGGCCGCTGATCGTGGCGGCGGGCGGGGATGGCACGGTGCACGGAGCAGCGAACGGCATCGTGCGATCAGGTGCGACACAGACGGCGCTCGGCATACTCGGGATCGGGACCGGCAACGACTTCGCCCGCCTCGTCGGAGCCCCGTCGCAGGTCGAGCGAGGCATCATCGCCCTCGAACACGGTACCGACCGCGCCATGGATATGGGCCACGTCGACGGCGAATACTTCACGAATGGGTTTGGCGTGGGGTTCGACACGGCCGTCTTGACCGAGATGGCGCGCCTGCCGGCGCTCCGCGGCTCGGCCCTGTACGCCGTTGCCGTCTACCGGGCCTTCCTGCGCTACCGCGCCCCGACGATCAGCGTCACGGCGGCGGAACGCACGGCCTCCGGGCCAGCCATGCTGATCGAGGTGGCCATTGGCCGTACCGCGGGAGGCGGATTCCGCCTGACCCCACAGGCCGACCCAGCCGACGGCCTGTTTGACGTCTGCATGATCCGTCAGGTTGGCCTGTGGACCTTTCTGCGCTACGTCCCGCGGGTCATCAAGGGCACCCACGCGTCGCTGCCCCCGGTGACGATGTTCCAGGCCGCCGCGGTCCGGCTCGGCACACCGGGGCTGCCGCTCGTCGCCCACCTCGACGGTGAGCTGCGCCGCTATGAATCGGAGGCGGTCGATCTGCGCGTGGTGCCGGGCGCACTCCGGGTCCGATGCGCCACCTGACCCGGCTGCTGGTCCTCGCCGCGCTGCTCGTCGCGGCGGCAGGAGGCCCAAGCGCCGCCCAGGTCCCGATTCCCCGCACGGGACCGCCGACGCGGCAGGACAGCGCAAGGGTCGCCGACACCGTGAAGGTGCCGCCGTTTCGCGTGGCACCACCCATTTCGCCGTTCGGCGCGTTCGGTCGGTCATTCCTGATCCCGGGCTGGGGACAGGCCATCCTCGGCCGCCGCGTGACCGGCGCGTTCTTTGTCTTCTGGGAGGGATTGACGCTCACGATGACCCTGAAGGCCTCCCACCAGCTCGCGCACATCCGGGAGGTCGGGACGGAAGAGCAGATCGACGCCAAGAAGCAGGAGATGCAAGACTGGATCGTTCTGCTGGCCTTCAACCATCTCCTCGCGGGTGCGGAAGCCTACGTGTCGGCGTACCTCTGGGATTTCCCCATCGAACTCGAGCAACGCGCGCTACCGGGCAATCGGCTCGGGTTTGGGGCTCAACTGCGGTTCTAGCGCGGCAGCGCGGTGGGACACCCGGCGCGGGCGTCTGGGTTCGAGCCCGCAGGGCGGGTCAGGCGTCAGCCACAAACGTCCGCAGCACCGGACCTTCACTAGTCACCAGGGCATAGGCCTGCCCCTCGCACCAGGCACCGGGATTCAGATACCAGCGCCGCGGTCCTACGGCCTCCAGCGCGGGCCGGTGCGTGTGGCCCATGACCAGGAGGTCGACGTCCGGGGCGCGGGCCAGGCGGTCCCGGGCCCACGCTGCCTGCGCAGCTGCCGCACGGTCGAGCACCGCTCCGTCGCGGGTGCGCTGCCCGAGTGTGCCGGACATGGCATCCACCATCCCAAGCCCCAGATCGGGGTGCAGCCACCGGAACGCCGCCGCCGTCACCCGCCAGCGCGTCACGGCATGCATCAGGCGGGCAGCCGGATGCGTCTCGCTCAGTCCATCCCCGTGCATGATGAGGCAGCGCCAGCCGGCAAGCTCCACCCGTGCCTGCTCGCGGTGGAAGGTCGCCCCCAGCTCCTCGGCCCAGAACGTTCCCCCCCACCGATCGTGGTTGCCGCCCGTGACCGTGAGCTGGACGCCGGCCAGCACGAGCTGGTGGAGCGCACTGAGCACGGGGAACGCGCGCCTCGGAATCACGCGCCCGTATTCGAACCAGAAGTCGAACAGGTCCCCGTTGATGACGAGGTGGTCGGCCACGTCGGGAACATCACGCAGGAACCGCACGAACGCGTCCGGACGGACCGACCGCCCCAGGTGAGCGTCCGAGACTATGATGGCGGCTGGCACGCGCGCAGTATATTGAGCCTGTGTCGTCCACGCCACAGATCCCCCGATCCGAGACGACGACGGTCGAGTTCACGGTCCGGTACGCCGAGACGGACCAGATGGGGATCGCGTATCACGCCAACTACTTGGTATGGTGCGACATGGCCCGGACCGCGTTCCTGCGAGAGCGCGGGTTCAGCTACCGGGAGCTCGAGGCGGGGGGCCTCCTCCTCGCCGTTGTCGAGGCCGCGGTCCGCTACCGTTCGCCAGCCCGGTTCGAGGACCAGTTGCGGATCCAGTGCTGGCCGCGGGAGGTATCACGCCGCAGTGTCGAGTTCGGATACGTCATTGCCAACGCGGGCTCCGACCGCCTCGTCGCTACCGCACGCACCGCGCTAATTGCGCTGGATCGAACGCATGCCCTGTCCCGTCTGCCCGCCGCCGTCCGTGAGATCCTCACTGCGATCCCTGACCCGGTCCGCCTGTAGCCTCCTGCTGGGCGGGCTCCTGCTGGGTGCGCCGGCGCGAGTCTTGGCCCAGGATCCGGCGGTCATCGAGGCGGCCGCTGGGGTGCTGCAGGCAGAGGATGCGCGGCGCTTCGACCCGATCGTGTTCGCGAACGCGGCCCGGC
>JAOUDR010000343.1 GCA_029859185.1 Gemmatimonadota bacterium | reverse complement strand
GGTCCTCGCGGGCCTCCGTCGCCGGCCGACCTACGGATCCGAGGACTGGCTGGTAGTCGTGAGCACCGACCATGGCCGTCGCGATGATGGCGGCCACGGCGGGGAGTCCGACGCCGAACGGACGATCTTCGTGATCATGAGTGGGCCGTCGGTACACGGCAACGGGTTCGACCGTCCCCCCGACATCGTGGATGTCGCGGTGACCGCCCTCGCCCACCTCGGCATTCCAATCGCCCCGGAGTGGGAGCTGGATGGCCGGGTACTGACGTCTGACGGACGATGACAGACGACGGGGGGGGCACCTCACCCCCTTGCCCGTCGTCGTCCTGATCCACCCGTCGCTACCGCTCCCCACCCGGCAGATCCTCCACGCGCCCCAGCCTGACCCCGCCAACCGACGCCGCGTCGACCGCGCCATCCAGCCCGAGCTCGAACATCACGAACTCCGGCGTGATCCAGGCGTTGTCCCAGCGAATCACGAACGTGTCGTAGTGCCAGTGCTCCAGCGTCCCTGACAGAAACGGCGTCTGCACGAAGCGCAGTGCCCCGTTTTCCGCGCGGATGGTGACGGTGCCATGGGCGCTGTCCGCGTAGCTGCCGGCGAACGCCGAGCGGGGCACCGAAGGTGACGTGTTGGCGACCCGGCCGGCGTCCCGCGTGGCGCGCCGCGTGGCCTGCTCCGCATCGAGGCTGTCGTAGAGCGCCTTGAACTCGACGCTCCAATCGCGATCTCCCGTGCCAAGGTAGGCGTCGAACACCGTCCACATGATCGCGTGTCGCAGCTCGGCGTGGTCGCGGTTGGCAAACACGACCACCCCAACGTCATGGTCGGGCAACAGGCCGACGATCGCGACATAGCCGTCGATCGAGCCCGTGTGGAATGCCACGAAGGCACCGTGGTAGTCCTGGAGGAACCACCCCATGCCATAGGCGGTGAAGTGGGGCTTGGTGTGGCGTGCCGTCGGGTAGAACGAGCTGGTCGGGATGATCGTCTGTGGCCGGAATGGTTCGGCGAAGGTCTCCAGCCGCACCAGTGCCGAGTCCCCCACGCGGCCACCGCGGAGCAGGAACCGCAGCCACCGCGCCATGTCGAGCACGTTGGAGTACATCGCGCCGGCCGGCGCGATCCCATCCACCAGCGACCCGACGCTCGAGATCACCCGCAGCGTGTCGCGCACCCGGTCGTGGGGCAGCGCGACGTTCCCATCGGTCGGCAAGTACCGCCCCTGCGTGACCGTGGCCGTCATGCCGAGCGGCGTCAGAATGCGATCCCGCACCAGCACGTCCCAGCCGCGGCCATCGGCCACTCCGGCGATGACACCGGCCGACGCGTACGTGACGTTGTTGTAGGCGTAGCGCGATCGGAAACTCGACTGCGGCTCCACGAATCGCACGCGCCGGAACATCTCGGCGGTTGCGAGTTCGGTGCCATACCAGAGGAAGCCCGGATCCCCAAACCCGACCCGGTGCGAGAGCAGATCCCGAATGCGGAGCTCGCGGGCCGGATAGGGATCCCGGAGAAGCAACCCCGGCAGCCGATCCACGACCCGATCGTCCCAGTCGAGCTTCCCGGCGTCCACCATCAATCCGACCGCCAGCGACGTAAACGCTTTGGTCGTGGACGCGTTGGCGAACAAGGTGCTCGTCGTCACCGAATCGTGGGAGCCGAGTGCCCGAACGCCGTACCCCTTGGCGAACACCATCGAATCGCCATGGACCACTGCCACGGCGAGGCCAGGCACCTCCCAATCGCTGAGTGCCTGGGTGAGCCAGGCGTCCAGATCGCGCAGTTCCCGCGGCGGCCGGGTCTGACCGGCCACGGACTGTGATGCCAGCATCAGGAAGAGGCCAACCACGATCTGACGCATGCGGACTCCGGGAAGAAGAGTGCAGAGTGCAGAGTGCAGAGTGCAGAGTGCAGAATGCAGAAGGCGGCACCGCGTTCGGCTCGACCGAAACTCCTCCCAGCGCCGCGTGGCGTCAAGCAGCGCCGGGTGGCGCAAGGCGGGCGGTGGCTGTTACTTCGTCTCGACTACACCCCGAGCGGTTTCGTTATGCGCCCGATACGTTCAGTAGTCGTCGCTGCTCTGCTGTCCGGCTTCGGTGGACCCGCCGCGGCCCAACGCGCCCCGTTTCCATCGGAGCTCGAGAATCCCGCGTTGCTCGGCCGCAACAAGCTGCCGCCGCACGCCTTCTTCGTGCCGTTCGCGACCACGGACGCGGCCGTGACACGGGATCCCGCCCGCTCCCCGTACTACCAGTCGCTCAACGGGACGTGGGAGTTTCGCTACGTGGACCACCCCGCGGACCGGCCGGTCGGATTCTGGCGGGATGACTACGATCGGCGGGACTGGGACAGCATCACGGTTCCTGGCAACTGGGAGGTGCAGGGGTTCGGGATCCCGATCTACACGAACATCCCCTACATCTATCCTCCGAATCCACCATTCGTGCCGCACGACGACAACCCGGTGGGTTCCTACCGGCGCAGCTTCACCGTGCCCGAGGCGTGGCGCGGGCGCCGGGTCATCCTCCATTTCGGGAGCGTCAAGTCGGCGGCGTTCGTGTGGGTGAACGGTCGTGAGGTGGGTTTCACGAAGGGGAGCAAGACCCCCTCGGAGTTCGACATCACCGACCACGTGCGCGCTGGGGACAACACGGTGGCCGTCCAGGTCTACCGGTTCTCCGATGGCGACTACCTCGAGGACCAGGACTACTGGAAGATCAGCGGCCTCGAGCGCGACGTCTTTCTCTATGCGCTCCCCACGGTGCATATCCGCGACTTCTGGGCCCGCCCGATGCTCGATACCACGCTGCGGCAGGGCAGCCTGGAGATCGACGTCACGGTGGCCAACTCGGCCCGGGGCCAGGCCATCGCCGCGCGCGCCGTCGCACAATTGCGCGGACCGAACGGCCGGGCGGTGCTGTCGGAGCCTCGGGTCGCGAGCCTCCGGGTGCTGGGGGGGGGCGACCAGACGGTCACGCTGCGCATTGCCGTCCCGCGCCCGATCCTGTGGACCGCGGAGACCCCGCAACTCTACACCCTCCTGCTCACGCTCGTGGGTGAGCGGGGCGACACGACACAGGTGATCGCGCAGCGCCTCGGGTTCCGGCGCGTCGAGGTGAAGGGCGGCTTGCTGCTCGTCAACGGCACGCCGGTCACGATCCGTGGCGTCAACCGGCACGAGCACGACCCGTGGACGGGACGGTACGTCACCGCGGTGTCCATGCGGCGCGACCTCGAGCTGATGAAGCAGGCGAACATCAACGGCGTGCGGACGAGCCACTACCCCAACGACCCCACGTGGTACGACCTCGCCGACGAGTACGGCCTCTACCTGGTGGGCGAGGCCAACGTCGAGTCCCACGGGATGGGCTATCATCCCGACACGACGCTCGGCAACAACCCGGCGTGGAAGGCCGCGCACCTCGACCGCACGGAGCGGATGGTCGAGCGGGACAAGAACCACCCCTCCGTCATCATCTGGTCACTCGGCAACGAGGGCGGAGACGGTACCAACTTCGAGGCCACGTCGGCGTGGATTCACCGGCGCGACCCTTCGCGGCCCGTGATGTACGAGCGCGCACTGGATCGAGCTCATGTCGATCTCGTGACACCCATGTACGCCCGCATCTCCAGACTTCTCGACTACGTCAGAGAGTGGCGGGACCGCCCGTTGATCATGTGCGAGTACGCGCACGCGATGGGGAACTCGATCGGGAACTTCCAGGACTACTGGGACGTGATCTACGCGCACCCGCAGCTGCAGGGTGGGTTCATCTGGGACTGGGTCGATCAGGGACTCGCGGCGCAGACGTCGGACGGGCGCGCGTACTGGGCCTATGGCGGGGACTATGGGCCGCCGGGCACGCCGAGCGACGGGAACTTCCTGGCCAACGGCGTCGTGCAGCCGGACCGTCGTCCGAACCCGCATTACTACGAAGTGCGCAAGGTGTACCAGCCGGTGAACGTGCGACTCCTCGACGCCGCACGTGGCGTAATCCGGATCGTGAATCGCTACGACTTCCGGACCCTCGACCATCTCACGCTTCGCTGGACCCTGACGGCG
>JAOUDR010000342.1 GCA_029859185.1 Gemmatimonadota bacterium | reverse complement strand
CCAGCCGCGTGCGCATGGTGCGAACGGCCGCGCGCACCATTCAGGTCTCGATTGCCTACACGGAGACCGTGAACCTGCTGTACACCACGAAGCAGATCCCGGTTTCCGTGACGGAGCGCCGGACGTACTGAACGCCCCACGCTTCCTGTCTCGCGTCACCACGCGCTGCCGTCAGCGCAGATCGGCGGCCGTGAACCGGAGACCGACCACGCCACTCACCCGGTCCACGTTCGGTCCGAGGTCCGTGAACGTCGCCGACCGATGCTGGGCGTCCGTCACGCGCACGCTGGAATTCCGGAACAGCGGGTAGTAGCCAATCGACATGCGCACCGTTCCGGGCGGGACCGTACAGGCGCAGTCCATCGCCGCCGCCGAGCCCACGTTCACCGTCACGCGCAGCGGCCGGCCGGTTGCATTGGTGATGAGCGGCGCGAAGAAGGCGGCGTCCCCGGTCACGGCACGCGCCGCCGCGGAGACGCGTCGCTCACGCAGCTGGACCGCCCCATGCAGTTCCGCTCCCATGGGAAGCCCGTCCGGAGCGGCTGGGCGCTGGGCCGTCCACAGCGCCGCCGGTGGAGCGCGGCGCGACAGTGGAATCCGCACGCGAGCGCCGCTGGCCACCACGTGCTCACGGCCCCCGATACTGAGCGTGACCGGCACGGCGAGCGCGTTCTCGAATACGAGGCGCGGGCGCGTCACCCTCCAGCCGGCAAGCGCCGCCACCGCCAGCACGACGACGAGCGCCATCCATCGCCCGCGCCTGGGCGGCGTAGCCGCCCGCCGCCGCTCGGTGCTGGGCAACACCTCGGTGGCGGCCGTCGTGTCGGCGGTGGGGACACCCTGGGCGGCGCCCACCCGGAGCGCGTCCACCAGCATCGCCACCGACTGGAACCGGTCGCCAGGCTTCTTCTCGAGGCAGCGAACGATGGCTGCCGAGAGCCACCCCGGGACGTGGGCGTTGACCACGGCCGGAAGCGGCGGCGGTTCGGCCAGGTGCTTGCCCACGATTTCCTGGGACGAGTCGCCGTCGAATGGTGGTGCGCCGGTCACCATCTGGAACAGCACGGCACCGAACGAGTAGAGATCCGAACGTGCGTCGAGGTTCGCCTCTCCGAGCGCCTGCTCCGGGCTCATGTAGTGCGGCGTGCCGACCACGAACCCCGCCTGGGTGAGACCCGCCTCCGCGTCCAGCCGCTTGGCGATGCCGAAGTCCACCAGCAGCGGTCGGCCGCTGACGCGGTCGAGCATCACGTTGTCGGGTTTGATATCGCGGTGCACCAGCCCGGCGGCGTGGGCGTGCTGCAACGCGTCGAGGATCGGGAGGGCGATGCTCACCGCATGGTCGGCGGGGAGCGCGCCCCGCGACCGCAGCAGATCGCCCAGCGACTCGCCCTCGACATACGGCATCGCGTAGTAGACGAGCCCCTCGCCCTCTCCCACGAAGTGGATCGGCAGGATGTTGGGGTGCTGAAGCCGAGCGACGGTGCGGGTTTCCTGCTTGAAGCGCTTGAGGATGCCGTCGGTCCAGGCCACATCGGGCCGCACGACCTTCACCGCGAGCCGGCGCTCCAGCTCCCGATCCCACACTTCGTAGACCTCGGCGAAGCCACCCCGACCGACCAGGGGGCGCACCTCGTAGCCCGGCCCGAGCGCACGGGCGAGCCGTTCGGCCGTATTCGATTCAGCGGACGGCCCGCTCATGCGCGTGGACGGATCATGATCATCAGGAGTCCCTGCGGAGTCCGGAGACGACCGTCAATCTACAGCCGTCGCCGCGGGTCGCCCGCCAAGCGTGCGCTCCACCCGAGGTCGCCCCGTCCGTCACGGCCCCCGGTCACTGGCGCCGCCCGGACTCGGTTCGACGCAGTAGCCAGACACGATGATCTTCGCCACCTCGCCAATGACCACCCATCCTCGCTGGCTTCCGATGGTGACACCTGTCAGGTCTGCGCCGTCACACTGCTCGAGGAGGTCGTCAAGCAGCTCACCTGCCGTCTCCATTGGCAATGGCGAAAGCCACAAGACGCTGAACTTCGATGCTTCAGCCATGACTCGCTTGCCGGGTTGCGCTACGACGGTCGTAGTCACGGGATACGATACGCAACCCAGCACGATCGTGATGGCTCCCAGTACCCCTGCGCCGAGTCTCTTCCTCACGCACCCTCCTTGTGGGGGTGATGGTCGATTGGCCTCTATATACGAAGCCAATCGAGTTCGACGCAATGAAGGATCTGGTCGGGCGGCCCGGCAAGACCTGACCTTGGCGCCGGCTTTGGAGGCCGGTGCTCCTACCAGGAGCAGCGCTGGCGAGTCTCGGCGAACGTCTTTTGGCGGGTGGCCGTGGCCGGGCGCGCTAGGCGTGTCCCAATGCGCGCAGGCGAGGGAAGGAGATGCGCGGCTTCGGGCTTCTCATTGAGGCTGGCTGGGGGTTCGTCTGCACGCAGATGAGGACCGACGACACGGATCCGTGCGGTCCTCCGCCATAGAGACTCACTTCCCGCAGGTGCGGGAGGTTGTGCCAACTGATGACGTGTTGGGAGTTCACGTAGGTCGGGCGCTTGACGGGAAGCCCGAGCTTGCAAAGCGCTGCTTTCGAGAATGGCAGGTCTCCGGTGCCGTAGAGCTTGATCCACCCTGCCTTCCCGTCGACGAACACCACCTCCACCTTGCCACCCCAGTAGGTCAGCTTCGTGCGGTTGGGGTCCATCACTCCCATCCCGGGAACGGGTGGGCCAAGATGGTCCGCGACCTCAGCCTCCGACCTGCCCGCGAGGGCCGGTACGTTCAATAGGAGATGCGGTAGAGACTGCTTGGCCGTCTTTGGCACGTCGGTGTCCCTGGAGTCCCGATCTAAAGGTCCCTTCATGCCGTGACCACGTCTGTGATTGGGATCACCAGAGGCGGATGAGAGCCCCAGGGTGGAGCGTCCGCCACGAGCCCCAGCGAGAAGCAGCGGCCAAGCCGGACGCTCACTCCACAACACCCATCGTGTGGCGTGGATCGAGAGGAGTTGTGCCTCCGACCCCGGTGGACCACTCATCGACACCCTGGTCGCGCAGCACGTACCCCGCGCCGGCTAGGACCCCGGTGGAAAGTCCCGGAGGATCCGCGCCACGGCATCGTTCCACCGGCGCTGCGCTTCGTCCGGCGGCACGTTGCCGCTGCTCAGGGTCTTGGAGCCCGAACTCTGGAAGATCAGTTGACCATCGGCGTTGGCGATGGCGACGATCAGGGTCCCGACCTCGTAGTTCCGCTGCGTGGTCTGGCTGCTGGTGACGCCCATACCTCCCCAGCCACCACCCCATCCGTACCCGCCCCACCCGGTGCTCACCGTCTGGTACGACGACCGCTGATCGACGATGGCCTGGAATCCGACGGCGATATCGGCGTCGCTCGTCTCGCGCAGTCCCTTGGCCGTCATCGCTTCGCGGATAGCGGACTTGATGCGCCCTTGGGTCAACGAGGTGAGGTCCGACCCCTCTGGCGCATCGAGCACGGCAAAGGTTTGAATGCGGGAGAAATCCTGTTCGGGATCCCAATCGGTGGTCACCTGGATACCAGAGCCACAGGCCGACGCGGCCAGGGCTACGGCCAACAGGCTCAACGCATGCACTCGCATCTGTCTTCCTCCATGGTTCATCAGTCAGGCTGGCTGCACTTCGGATCTTAGCTGCCACCGACCAGAGCCGCAAACGAGCGACCATGGAGGCGGCTAGAGGGCTAAGCGGCTAGGCGGTGAGGCGGTGAGACGGACAGGCCAAACCGAGGGCGTTCACAGGCCGGCCGGACGTGGCCTGATGGTCCGAGCGAAGCGACGAGCGAGGGCAGAGAGGCCTGCCGGGAATGACAAGGCCGCCGCCGGAGCCACCGGTGAACGGACAACCGCCTCACGCCCGCATATGACGCCGCAGGAACACCCAACTGCCGACCGTGAAGCATCCGAGCGTCAGAATCGTGATCGCCACCAACTCGAACCACACATCCTTCAGCCCGCCGCCGTACGTGAATACCCGGTCGAAGGCCGCGATCGAATGGGTCGTAGGGAGGAGGTCATTGACGTTGATGACGCGGC
>JAOUDR010000341.1 GCA_029859185.1 Gemmatimonadota bacterium | reverse complement strand
GGGATAGGAATTTCCTTCCCGTCCTTGCCGTATGACGCCGGCAACTGCTGCCGGATCCGGGCTGCTGAGCAGCGGGTGGGTGGCACAATCGGTCATGCACGTGCCCGCGCGAGTCATGCAATCGGGCGGTATGGCAAGTAAAGCCTATCCGAGACTGCTCGCGGCATAGCTCCCATTTCGGCTCCTGAGGCCTCGCGCATCGGCGCACAATCGGCGCTTATGTCGCATTGCGGGCCGCTATTGGTAAATGGCGTGCAGGTGATCATCGCCGCCGCGGGCGGGAATCCCCGTGCCGACGTTCGCGATCGGGCGCTAGCGCCACGCTGCGCGAGAATCTTTTTCCCTGGGTCCGACCGCCCCGTCACCGGGGGCGAACTTGGGCCCGCTTGTCCTTGATCAATACAGCGTGTTGCGGCGGCGCTAGCCTGTATACGTGACACGCGTCAGGCCTTCGAGCATGCGCCCGCATCCAGACTCTGCATTTGCGCGCGGTCGTGCGCGCCGGCTCGCCGCTGCCGCGCTCGCCGGCACCGCAGCGCTCCTGCTCGGCGCCTGCGCCGCCGATCCTGCGCGGGAGCCCGTTACCCCCCGGGAGGGTGCCGTGGTGTCCACGCAGGTCTATTTCTATCCGAGTCAGGGCCAAAGCACCGAGCAGCAGGACCGCGATCGCTACGAGTGCTACCTGTGGTCGAAGAAGCAGACCGGGTTCGACCCCAGCAGCCCGCGGCTGCTGCCGCACCAGCGGCTCGATGTCGTCGCGGCGCAGCCCTCCGGCGAAGCCACGGCCGCCGGCGCCATGGGCGGGGCGGTGCTCGGCGCGATCGTGTCCCCGCGCGGCCACGCCGTCGAAGGGGCCGTGGTCGGGGCGGTGGCGGGTGCGGCGATCGGCGCGGCGTCGGAAGCGGCGCGCCAGAGGGAACTTGAACGCACGCAGCGTGGCGTCGATGCCGCGCAGCTCGAGCGGCAGGCCGCCGATTACCGGCGCGCCATGACGGCGTGCCTGGAAGGCAGGGGTTACTCGGTTCGCTGACGGGTCCCGGATCGATGGCCAGGAGCTTCTGATGAGTCTACAACGCTTTCTGAGTCTGGCGCTCGCCGCAAGCCTGTCGCTAACGTGCGCGCCCGGCGCACGGGCCGAACGGGACGGGGATCGGGACGACCTGCGCAAGCGTGGCGCACAACAGCGCGAGGAGGTTCGTCCGCAGACTCGCGAGGTGCAGCGCGCACCGGAACGGGACCGCCGCAGCGAGCCCGCGCGTGCCGCACCGCCGCGACCCGGCGTTCCGGACGCGGCGCGTTTGCGGCCCGCCCCGGCCAAGGCACCCTCGGGATACGTCCTTGACCGGCGGCACGACCATAACCGCTACTATCCCCCGGCGGGCTACGAGGTCAGCGTGCTGCCGACCAGGTACCGCACCGTCGTCTACCGCGACGTCAGCTACTATTTCTATGACGGCATCTGGTATCGCCCGCTCGGCCCGCGCTTTGTCGTGGTGCTGCCGCCCATCGGCGTGGTGGTCCCGGTGTTGCCGTCCTTCTATACGATCATCTGGGTGGGGGCGATTCCCTACTACTACGCCGCCGGTGTGTACTACACGTGGTATCCCGAGTACCGGGGATACGTGGTGACGGAGCCGCCCCCGGCGCAGGCCGTGCAGGAAGCCGAATCGGAGCAGTTGTTCGTATACCCGAAGCGCGGCCAGAGCGAGGAGCAGCAGGCCACGGACCGCTACGAATGCCACCGGTGGGCCTCGCAGCAGACCGGGTTCGATCCGACGCAGCCGGGCGGCAGCGTCCCCGAGGACAAGTACGCGCAGAGCCGAAGCGACTACCTGCGCGCCATGAAGGCCTGCCTCGAGGCGCGCGACTACAGCGTGCAGTAGGGTGGCGGGGAATGCCAGGCGCGCGAGCGTCGCAGTGTTCGCGTTGTTCGTGAGCCTCATCAATTCGCGGGATTGACCGGCGCGCACGCGAGGGCGCAGAGTTGCTTGGCGCAGCTTACGCCGCGCTCGAGTTCAGCCGCCCAGCGCGATCGCAGTCTCCTCTCCTCTCGCAGGAGGATCCCGTGAAAGCCAACCTTCCGAGCCTTCTCGGTGCCGCGCTGATCAGCTCCACCTCTCTGGCCGCAGCACCGGACATCGATGTGATGACTCAGAACCAGTTCATCGGGGCCGATCTCGCCCCGGTGCTGGTCGCAGCGGCTGCCGATCCATTCGACCCCGCGGCATTCAACGCCGCCGTTGTGGAGGCGCTCGGCAAGATCGCCGCCGGACGCCCCGCGCAGAGGGCGAAGGTGCTTGCTGCGGAGATCAAGAAGCGAAATCCGGACGTGGTCGGGCTGCAGGAACTCTACAAGCTCGAGTGTCAGCCCCACCCCCTCTTCCCCGCCGTGCCCGGGATGGGATGCGAAGATCCCTCGATCCGGGATGCCTTACTTGCCATAACGCCCGATTGTGCGCCGATGCGCGAGGCCTCAGGAGCCGAAATGGGAGCTATGCCGCGAGCAGTCTCGGATAGGCTTTCCTATTCGTTCACGCCTAAGGCTTCTTCGGCGTCTTGTACTCGACTTCCTTCTGGAACGGTTTCCAGACGGTTTCGTAACCGACGAACCCCTTTTCGGTCGGCGCCAGCTGACGCGTCGTATAAAAGGGCGTGTGGCCGTCAGGAACCTTGGTGGCCGGTGGCTTTTGTTCGCTCATGAATCACCCTCTCTGCCGTGAAGTCAGGATTCAACGCCATTGCTCAAACAGGTCTCAGGCGGGACGGGTCGACGTCCGCACCCGCAATGATCGCCCCGCCCATTCTTGTCTCTTCATCCGTCGCGTCGCGCACGGTCAGTATCTCCAGCGTAAAGACGACTTCCCTGCCGCTCAGCGGATTGTTGCCATCGACCGTCAGCTTCTCGTCGTCCAGGTGCGTGACGAGAAAGCTGCGGGTCTGGCCCTTGTCGTTTTCCATGAGGATGGAGGTGCCGACCTGCCGATACTCCTCGGGGACGTTGTCGATGTGATCCGAGAACACCAGCGACTCGTCCCTGGGGCCGAAGATCTGGTTGCCGTCGATCGGCACCTCGATGACGTCGCCGGCGGACTTGCCTTCGAGCGCCATATGGACCGAAGGGGCCAGGATTTCATTGTGTCCGTGAACGTAGCCCAATGGGAATTCGACCCTGGTGAGGACATGCCCCGTCCTCCCGTCGGTCACCTTGTAGGTGAGCTCGACGAACTTGCCGTCGCGGATCGTTTCAGAAGATGGATGCACCGAAGATCCTGACCTGTCCATTCTCATAGCCGAGGACGAGCCTGCCAAGCCATTCCCCGGGCTTCTTGGTGCTGCGCTGCCGGTAAAGAACCGTCACATGCTCGCCCCGGCGGATGATGCCGAGGGAGTCGACCTCTGCGGACAGGCTTCTCGCCAGCTCGCTGTTGGCGAACTGGTGGCCGGCCACGACCTGGTTCATGGCAAGCGCCAGGGAACTGGAAAAGTTCCTCGTGAATTCCCCGTACTTGCCTTCGTTCGAGTACTTGACGAGGTCGCGCCACAGCGGATTGGCGATGGCGAGAATCTCCGCGTCGGTCTTCTCGATGATGTTCACGCGCGGCTCTGCGCGAGCGGCAGTGACCGGCTTCGTGGGGCTCGCAACGCTCGACATGCGGACCTCTCCGGCTACTCCTTGTCCCCGACCAGGTGATAGCAGGGCGCCTTCTCCATGGTGTATTCGCCGGTTTGCGGGTCGCGGCGCGAAACCGTCAGCACGTGCCAGTTCGCGTCGTCCACCTTCATGGCGTCGCCCCGGTAGTAGTAGCCCGGCCAGCGGGTCTCCTTGCGGAACAGCGTGTGCTGCGTGACGCACTCCGCGGCGCGATGACGGTGCTTCAATTCCCACGCACGCAGCAACTCGTGAATATCCTTCGCCGCCAGATTCTCGAGGTCCTCCTCCATGATCTTGAGCTTCTTGAGCCCGATATTCAGGAGCTTCTCGTTGGTCATGTAGTTGACGGTCACGCCGCCGCAATACTCGTCCATCAGCTTTTGCAGACGGTCCAGGCCCTGCTGGGGATTGATGTAGTGCGGATTGACGGTGCCCGCC
>JAOUDR010000340.1 GCA_029859185.1 Gemmatimonadota bacterium | reverse complement strand
GAGCGCGGCCAGTTCGTCGGCGGACACCGGCGAGGGGGCATTCTCGAACAGGGCGCGCGCCGCCGTGGTCTTCGGAAACGCGATCACGTCGCGCAGGCTATCGGCGCCCGCCAGCAGCATGGCCACGCGGTCGAACCCGATCGCAAAGCCGCCGTGCGGCGGTGCGCCCATGGCCAGCGCATCGAGCAGGAACCCGAACCGTCGGCGCGCCTCGTCCCGTGGCATGCCGAGCACCTCAAACACACGCAGCTGGACCGCCGGATCCGTAATCCGGATCGACCCGCTGCCAAGCTCGTTCCCGTTGTACACGACGTCATAGTGCAGCGCCCGCACCGCCTCGGTCTCCCCGGCCAGAAACCGTGCGCGGTCATCGGGGTGAGGAGCGGTGAACGGGTGGTGCGCAAACACGAGTGCACCCGTCTCCGGATCGTGCTCGAACAGCGGGAACTGCTCCACCCAGAGGAACGCGTGGGGCATGGACGGTGGAGGTTGGAGGCGGGTGATGAGCGCTCCCCGCACCCGATCCAATGCGGCCGACGTCACGGCGTCCGCGCCCGCGACCGTAAGGAGGACATCACCGTCCGCGAGCTCGAACAGATCGGCCGACGCTCCCGTCAGCTTCGCGAGGGGACCGGTGAGCTGACCGCCTTGATGCTTGGCGACCGCGAGACCGCTCACCCCGCCCTTCCGCGCAAGTTCGGTCAGCAGGTCGAGGTCCTTGCGGGACAGCGCGGCGCCGCCCGGCGCGCGGATGCCGCGTACCCGCCCGCCCTGCGCGTGCGTGTCGTCGAACGCCCGAAACCCGCGTCCCACGAGGCGATCCGTCCAATCCTCGAGCGCGAATCCAAACCGCAGGTCGGGTTTGTCCGTGCCGTACCGCTCCAGCGCATTCGCATGACTGATCCGGCGAAACGGTCGTGGCACATCGTTCCCCGCCTCCCGCCAGAGTGCGACGAGCACGGTTTCGATCGCGTCGTAGACGTCCTCCGCGGTCACGAAGGCCGCCTCGACGTCGATTTGCGTGAACTCGGGCTGACGGTCGGCACGCAGGTCTTCATCTCGGAAACAGCGCGCGATCTGGAAGTAGCGGTCGAAGCCCGATACCATCAGCAGCTGCTTGTAGATCTGCGGCGACTGCGGCAGGGCATAGAACTGGCCCGCATGCACGCGTGAGGGCACCAGGTAGTCTCGCGCCCCTTCGGGAGTCGGCTTCGTGAGGATCGGCGTCTCGATCTCGATGAATCCCTGGTCGGTCATGGACCGCCGCGCCGTCTGCAGCAACCGGTGCCGGAGCCGGAGCCGTGCCTGCATCTCTGGCCGCCGGAGGTCCAGATACCGGTACTGGAGGCGCAGCTCCTCGGACGGCGGCGGTTCGCCCTTGGTCCGCCAGACGGGAATCGGCAGCGTGGCCGGGGCCGGGCCCAGGACCGTCACCGCGTCGGCGCGCACCTCGACGTCGCCCGTTGGCATGTCCGGGTTGCGTTGGCCGTCCGGCCTGGCATCGACCCTGCCCTCCACGAGCACCACCGACTCGGCGGTGATCTCCCCGGCGTGCGCGAGCACCTCGGGCGGGGTCCAGTCGGGTCCGAGCGAGACCTGCACGAGGCCTTCGTGGTCCCGCAGGTCGAGGAAGAACAAACCGCCCAGATCCCGGCGCCGATGCACCCACCCACCGAGCCGCACCCGTTGGCCGACGTGCTGCGCGCGGAGCGCGCCACACCGATGCGTCCGCATGCCCGTATCCGTCGTGGGTCCTCGGTCCGTCACAACCCTTCCGCGTCGCGGAGAATGCGATGAAAGTCGCTGCCGCTGACGGCCGCCACGAGGCGCTCCCGCACGAGCGGCTGCCGCACGATCCGCGTGATCCGGCTGAGGGCTTTCACGTGCAACCCCGCCTCGCTTTCCGGACCCACCAGCAGGAACAGCAACCGGACGGGCTGGCCGTCCAACGAGTCGTACGCAATTGGGGCCGGCAACACGCCCGCCGACACCAGCAGCTGCTGGATCTGTCCTGACCGCCCGTGGGGAAGGCCAACTCCATGCCCGATCCCGGTAGACAACACCGCTTCGCGCTCCTCGACCGCCTGCATCAGGTCCTCGACGGACACATCATTGCCGTCGGCCGCAGCCTCCACAAGCGCGCGCATGGCGCCCTGCTTGTCGGCAGCATTGAGCGGGACCCGGATTCTCTGGGGTGTCAGTAGCTTCGAGAGCAACACGACGAGTGCGGCCTAAGTGATTGCATTGGTTGAACCTAATGGCGCTCTGTGGCGGCAGCAAGCAGACGCTTGACACGCCGACTCGACCGGTCCACGCTTCTGAAATGCGTGCGACCACCACCTTGCTGGCGTTGCTGATCCTGGCACCGCATCCGACCGTAGCCCAGGCGCCCGCCTGGGCCGATCTCTGGCGGGTGGCAGAGGGGGCCCTGGTCCGGCCGGCAGCGCTCGGGGACGGCCCGACCGCGGTGTTTTGGAATCCGGCGGCGACCGTCTCCCAACGCCGTGCTTCGTTTGCGGTGGATGTCTACCAGACCCCCGACGTGGTGAACGTATCGGCGGTGCTGCTCGGGGCAACCCTCGCGTTGGGGCGGCAGGTGGGGGTGGGCCTGGTCGCCGGACGGGCGAGTGTCGGCGATCTCGTGCGCACGTCGACTTCTCCCATCGGGGAAGGCGCCGACATTCCGGTCTACGCCCAGTTCGCCGGGGCCGCGATCGGCGGGCGCGTTGGGCCGCTGGAGGGCGGCGTCACGACCCTGCTGCACGACACGCGGCTCGATGCGCGCGACGCGGGGGGCATCACCGTCGACCTGGGCGTCCGGGTTCGTCCGTTCACCGGCCTGGTCATCGGCGTCGCGACGCATCTCGGCGAGCCCATTGCCACCGGTGGGGCGGCGTCCGAGTACCTGGGCGGAGCGGAGTACGCCGCGGGAATTCCCCCGGTGTTTGGGCTGGCCGCGGAACTCCACGTGCGGTACGGGTTCACGGCGCGGGAAGCGGGCTCCGCCGACCACCTCGGCAGCGCCGGACTGCTCCTTGCCGATCGCCTGCTGATCGAGGCTGGAGCGCTCCGCGCCGGCGGGTACGGCGCCGGCGCGTGGCAACCCCTGCTCGGGATCGCCTTCAAGGCCGGGCCATTTCGCGTCGGGATCGCCCGCGGGGCGGGCGCGTCCGACATCGGGGCGACCTACCGCATCACGTTCGGCGTGACCGGAACGCCGTGACCTGGCTCGATCAGCGGCCCGGGAATGCGGCGCGGGCGCTGGATGCCTGGGTGGCGGAGCGCGGGATTCCGGCCTTCCGAGCCCGACAGATCTTGCCTTATTTGTGGCAGCGACCGGCGGACGCATGGTGCCACGCCACCGACCTGCCCCGCGACCTGGCTGATGCCCTGACCCGTGACTGTCCGCTGCCACGGCCGGTTCGTGAGGCGTGCCAGCATTCGCGCGACGGGACCGTCAAGTTCCTGTGGCGCTTTTCGGACGGCGCCCGGGTCGAATCGGTCTTGATTCCCGAAGGGCGGCGCCGAACGCTGTGCATCTCGTCCCAGGCCGGGTGTGCCTACGGGTGCGCGTTCTGTGCGACCGGTCGCATGGGATTCGGGCGCCACCTGGCGCCCTGGGAGATCGTCGCGCAGGTGCGTGAGCTGGTGATGGATCCCGCCTTCGGGCGGCCGAGCAACGTCGTCTTCATGGGTATGGGCGAACCACTGCACAATTGGGCCGCGGTCGATGTTGCCCTCGCGATGCTCAACGACCCCCGCGGGCTCGGCATTGGCGCACGCCAGATTACGGTGAGTACGGTCGGGCTCATCCCGGGCTTGGAGGCGCTGGCGCGACGGCCCGAGCAGTTCGGCGTCGCGTGGTCGCTCCACAGTCCGTTCAGTGACCGGCGGGCGCAGATGATGCCGGTGGAGCGGAAATACCCGATCCCGCGGGTGCTCGACGCCCTGCGGGCATTCGCTCGCCGCGTAACGTTCGAATACGTGATGATCGCGGGTTACAACGACCGGTCCGAAGACGCGCGGGCACTGGCGCAGCTCGCGCGGGGGGTCCAGGCGCACGTGAACCTGCTGCCCCTGCATCCCGGTGGCGGTGC
>JAOUDR010000339.1 GCA_029859185.1 Gemmatimonadota bacterium | reverse complement strand
CGCCTCGCTGGACGAAGTACAGCCGTCGGCCGTTCGGTGCCCAGAGGGGTGCGTCGCCCATTTCAATGGACACCTGCCACTTGGCGCGTTTGGCGTCGGGGAACGGGCGCACGTACACCTGACGTCGCCCGGACTCTTCCGACACGTACGCGAGCCACCGACCATCCGGCGACAGCGCCGGCGAGTCCTCGTCGAACGGTGAGTCCGCCAGGGCAATCGGGGTCGTATCCGATCCCGCGACGGAGACGGCGTGGATGTCACGGGTACGCGCGCCGCCACTCCCCGTCCGATACACCAGCCACCGGCCGTCCTTGGAGACGAACCCCTCATCGATCTGACGGGGGTCCTCCCGGAGCAACTGCGCCGGGGCGCTCCCGTCCGCCCGTTGCGCCCATAACTGGTTTGGCCCCGTGCGGTCCGAAACGAACGTGACGGACCGTCCGTCGGGTGTCCACGCGGGACGGTAGTTCTGCTTGCCCTCGAACGTCAGGCGGGTCAACGGGCCGGCGTCGAGTTGCTTGATCCAAATGTGCTCGGCGGCACTCTCACCGATCGAGACGGCAAGTCGGCGCCCGTCGGGGGAGAGCGCCAAGCTCGTGATGTTGGCGAACCAGCTGGGATCGGCGGCGCTCGGGTCGTTGTCGGTGGGATCGATCCACAGGACCTGACTCCCGGCGGCGGGGTCGCCACCCAGGTACAGGAGGGTGCCACTCTCCGACACGACGAACCGGCCCGCACCGCTCGATCCGTCCACGGCGATCCCGTCCAGCAACAGGTGCGGTTCCCCGGTGACGACCCGTTGCTTGACGTCGTAGGGCACCGCCATGAGAGTCCCCTCGGCGGTGGCATACACGATGTGGCCGGTCCGGACATACTGCGCCTGCACCCCCTGGAATAGCGGGCTGCTGATGCCGGTCGCGAGGTCGACCACAGCGATCTCGGCGCCCGACAGGGATCCGCTCGTCCAGCCCGCCACCAGCGCCGTCTTCCCATCCGGAAGCAGCGACGGGAAGTCGTGCTCGTTGTAGCCGCGGGCACTGTCCAGGATACCGACCTGGCGCAGGCCGCCTCCGCCGGACGTCACCGTCCATAAGCTGCCTTGCGGGCCGGAGAAGTAGATGTCCCCGTCCTTGCCCCAGGCCCCGCCCCATGGGCTCACGGAGTCGGTAACGAGCGTGCGGACCGGTCCCCCGCCGACCGGGACGACGCGCAGGCTTCCCGGCGCGCCCGTGAAGAACCCGAGCGACTGCCCGTCGGGTGAGAAGAACGGCGCGAGCGCACCCTCGGTGCCAGGCAGCGGGCGCGCTTCGATCTCCGACAGCCTGCGAACCCAGATCTGTGGTGGCTGCCGATCGGCGCTCGGTCCGAGGTAGGCCAACACGGAGCCATCCGGTGAGAGCGCGAAGGGCTGCGTGGGCGCTGGCTGCAACGCCTGCCCCGGCGGGAACCCGAGGTGGACACGCACGACGCTCGCCGGAGGCGTGCGGAGCCAACCCCAAGCGGCGATGGCGGCGGCAATGACCCCGAAGGCGACGAGGGCGATGGTGACGGCGGAACGGCGGAACGGCGGAATGGCGGACGCCGCCAATGCGGTCTCGGCGCTCGTCGCAGGGAGCGTGAAGCGGATGTTGCCGAGCGCTTCCGCGAATTCCGCGGCGGACTTGAACCGGTCGGCAGGCAGCTTGTTCAAAGCCTTGGTGATGGCCGCCGCCACGTGCGGGGGCACCGTGTCCCGGTGCTGCGTGACGGGCGGGGCCTTCTCCGTGATCACCTTGGCTACGATCGCCTGTGCCGTGCTGCCTGTGTAGGGCGGATCCCCGGCCAGCATCTCGTAGAGCATGGCGCCCAGCGAGTAGATGTCGCTGCGGGCGTCCAGCTCCCGATCGCCCATGGCCTGTTCGGGGCTCATGTAGTGCGGCGTCCCGATCGAAAGGCCGGTCTCCGTCAGGCGATTTCCGCCGGCATGGCTCAAGGCCAGCGCGATCCCGAAGTCGGCGACCAGGGCCTGCCCATCGTGGATCAGGATGTTCTCGGGCTTGATGTCACGGTGGATCACGCCTTGACGGTGCGCGTAGTCGAGGGCGCTTGCCACGGATCGGCTGATCTCGACAGCGTCCTCCACGCCGAGCTGCTTTTCCTGGTCGAGTTTGTCGCGCAGCGTCTGGCCCTCGATGTGGGGCATGACGTAGTAGAGGAAGCTGCCGGCTTCGCCCGAGTCGAACAGCGGCAGGATGTGCGGATGCTGGAGGTTGGCGGTGACCTCGATCTCCTTGAGGAACCGCTCGGCCCCGATCACCGCCGCCAGCTCCGGTCGGAGGACCTTGAGGGCGACCTTCCGATTGTGCTTCACGTCGTGGGCGAGAAACACGGTGGCCATGCCGCCCGCGCCGAGCTCCCGCTCGATGACGTAGCGGTCGGCGAGGGAGACCTTCAGTTGATCGGTAACGTGGGCCATGGGCACTTTCGTAAGAACGTGAACCGTGAAACGCTTGAGCTGTTCCGGCGATCGGCTACTGCCCCACCCTTGCCTTCAACTCCTCGAACCAGTTCAGCACGATGATCAGACTCGCGTTGGCCCCGCCCGTGTCGAACGCTCGCACGAAGTAGAAGGACTGATCGTCGGGGGCGACGGTGTAGTGCCGACTCCGATTGTCACTCAGGTATTCCCGCGTGGAGAAGAGGGCTCGTTCGGACTCGATCCGGAACGTGGCGCCGGGTGCAACGCGAACCACGACGAGATCACCGGCGCCGTTCCGATAGAACAGTTCGTCGCCGCGCCGCGACCAGAGGGGCTCTGACCCGCCCTCCCGCGAGACCTGCCAGCGAGCGGAGCTGGCGGCAGGGAAGGGACGCACATAGACCTCGGTGCGACGGGTCTCGTCGGATGCGTAGGCGAGCCAGCGGCCGTCGGGGGACAGCGTCGGCGAGAACTCCTCGAATTCGCCGGCGGCGAGCGGCACCGGCGCGCTGTCCACGCCGACCCGCCGACCGACGACGTCGCGCCCGCCCCCCGAACCCACGCGGTAGATCAGCCAGCGCCCGTCTGCCGCAATGGTGCCCTCGTCCACGCCGCGCGGGTCCTCGATCACCGCGCGGGATTCCCCGCTGCCGTCAGCTGGAATCCGGTAGAGCGCCGTCGGTCCGGCCTGATCGGACACGAAGAGCACGGAGTTGCCATCCGGTGTCCAGTCCGGCCGATAGCTGTACGTGCCGTTGAACGCCAACCGCGTGAACGGCCCGTCAGGCATCGTCTTGACCCACAACTCGAACTTGCCGTCCTGCTCGACGGCAATCGCGAGTCGTGTGCCGTCGGGCGAGAGACTGAGCTGGCCAAAACGACCGATCCAGCTCGGGTCCACGGACTGCACCACCCCGTCTCGGGTCACGCGTATCACCTGTTGGCGGGGAGCTGCGCCCTGGTGCAGCAGGGTCCCGTTGCGCGACACGGCGATCGGGCTGCGTCCCAGACTTCCGACCCAGATGTCGTCGATGAGCAGCGTGAGCTGGCCCCGCAGCGCGCCGTCATCGGGGTCGAACGGCGCGCCAACGAGGGTCCCGTCTCCCTTCACGACGATGATGTGGCCGGTCGGGACGTAGAGCGCTCTGATGCCACGAGTAAGGACGGTCCTCCCACCGGTGGCGATGTCCAGGACTGCGATGTCTGCGTCCCCTTTGCGCCGCCAGACCGTCACGAGCAGTTTCTTCCCGCCCGGCAGGACGTCGGGCCAGTAGAAGAACAGCTCCTCGCGCGACCGATCGGGGGAGGCAACCGGCTCCGGCGGACCGCCCTCCGCGCGGATACGCATGATCTGCAGGGCTCCCGCGCCTCCGCCGATGTAGTAGATCCAGCCGTCGGCGCCCCACGTGCCCCCGTTGCCGTACGTTGAATCCGCCACCAGCGTGCGCGGCGATCCTCCGGCGATGGGCACGACCTTGAGGGCCCCCGGGAATCCCGTGTAGAACGCGACGTTCGCGCCGTCAGGGGAGAAGAACGGCGCCCAGCCCGTGCTGGCGTCCGGGATCGGTGTCGCGACGATCTGGTCACGCCGACGCAGCAGGAGCCCGCCTTCTGCACCCGTGTAGACCATGTACGATCCGTCGGACG
>JAOUDR010000338.1 GCA_029859185.1 Gemmatimonadota bacterium | reverse complement strand
TGCGAGCCGGGCCGCCTCAACCGCCGCATCGTCGCCGAGACCGTGCTCGGGCGGGCAGGGGCAGTTGAGCGCGAAGATCGCCGGGTAGCGCGACTGCAAGCCACGCAGTACGCCACCGAGGAGGTGAGACGGGGAGGCCTGCGAAGACTGCACAAAGAACACGTTGCGGTGCGCGATCGCGATGAGCGAGATCTCCTTCCGCGTCTCGGTCTTCCCGTGCTGGGCCTTGCCCCACGCCGCCATGTCGCTGACCTGGCCGGTGAAACCGCTGGTGCAGGCCTGGCCGCCGGTATTCGAGTACACCTGTGTGTCGAGCAGGACCACCCTGATCGGCTTTCCGGAGGCGAGCAGGCGGGAGAGGTTCTGGAAGCCGATGTCGAGCATCGCGCCGTCGCCGCCTATCGCGAGGATGGGCGGGCACATGATGAACTCGTCGTCCGTGAACTGGTGCCAATCGAACCGCCCGAAGAAGTCGTCGTGCACCTTCGGGTCGTACTCGTCCTTGAGCTCCAGCTCGGCTTTGCGGACCACCGAGAAGCCGATCGCCATCTTGCGCATGTGGCCCTCGAACAGGCCGATGGCGATGGACGGTGCGTCCTGGAACAGGTGGTTCACCCACGGGAACGGATAGGGGTTGTACGGATAGGTGCTGCCCCAGACCGACGAGCACCCGGTGGCGTTGGCGATGCCCGTCATGGCGCGGCCCTTGCCACTCGGGCCTTCGAGGTAGCGCCACCTGAGGTCCTTGAGATCCTCGATCTGCTTGGCAATCCGGTCCACCACCGCCTGCTTCTCGGGCGCCAGCGGGATGTCGACCTTCCCCGCCACTGCCTTGCCGACCTTGCTCAACGACGCGTCGGACGCGAGCAGGTCGCGTGCCTTCTTGTCGAGCCCGGCGATCAGCTCGTCGAGCCGCTCGACATACCGCTTCACCCGCGGCAGCATCGTCGCGTTGACGGCGGATACCACCAGGTGGAGCACGGTCTTCTCACCGCAGCCCATGCACGAGCCATCTCCGCCAACCATGGAGCGGTAGTTGCTCTGCTTGAGCAGCAGGGACGACAGGACCCCGATGCCCTCCTCGACACTCGCGACGTTCACGTAGCGGTCGTCGGTCTCCGGCAGGAACTGCCACAGGTTCCAGTTTCGGCGGAGCTTCTCGACCACTTCGTCCGTCTGTTTGATGGTCGTGAGGGCGCCGTCCGGGCAGACCTGCACGCAGATGTTGCAGCCCTTGCAGGCATCCGGATTGATCGTGATGGACAGGAGACCGCCGGTACCCTTCTGCTTGGACTCCGGCAGATCGAAGAACGGCGTGGTCTTGGCGAGCGGGAATTCCGCCAGCGCCGCGTGAACCGGCGCGAACTCAGCGTCCAGTGCCTGCCGGCGCTCCGGGTCCATCCCCAGCTTCTCGACGACCGTTTGGTACGCGCTCGCAACCGTCGTGCCGAACGTCGTGAACGGTACCCCCTTGAGCGTACGCCGCACCTCGGACGCCAGCGGCTTCACGATCTGGCGGACCCGGTCGAGTCGCTTCCCGTTCTCGACGGAGCGAATGGCCGAGTCGAGAACTTCCGCGACGTCGTTGACGACGCCGGGGATGGCCGAGTCCGGGCACTGCACCCAGCACTGGCTGCACCCCGTGCACTTGTCCGCGATGAAATCCGGAACTTCGAACCGGACGTTGGTCATGTCGCGGATGGTACTGGTGGCGGCCGGGATCGCCGAGAGTGCCGCGAACGGATCGGCGATACCATCCTCGCCCTTCTTGTAGAGCACGCAGACCTGTTCCCAGAACCGGCCGCCGTGGCCGATCCCCGACTCGACGTTCGTCCCGCCGAGCGCCGCGGGCATCTGCGGCACCGCGCCGGTCTGGTCCTCCCCCTCCAGCGTCAGCTTGGACGGATCGACTTCCACCATCTCGTCATATCCGCGCCGGATCACGCGAACGTTGTCCTCGACGACCTTCTGGCCGAGGTGGCCGAACTTCTTGGTCAGCTGCTTCCGCATCCCGTCGAACAGCGTCTGTTCGTCGAGGTTCTCCCGCTCGGCAAGCGGAGACGCCCGGAAGAAGGCCCCCATGAACGCCGCACCCTGCATCCGGTACCGCAGCTCGGGGTCGCTTGCCTCGTCGCTCGCGATTTTGAAGCCGTCGAGCAGGAAGAACTTGTACTTCCGATCCGTGATCTGCTTCCGCGCCCACGGCGGCAGGCTGCGCCAGATGTCCACCGCCGGGCGATCACCCTGCATGACGAACACGCCGCCGTCCTGGAGGCCGGCCAGCGGGTCGGAGTGCTTGAACACGTTGGGATCCGGTGAGAGCACCACCGAGACGAACTTGAGTTCGGCGTTCACCTTGATGGGGCTGTGCGCCAACGTCGCGTAGAACGTCGTGGGCTGACCCTTCTTCTCCGACCCGTACTTCGGGTTGGCCTGGATGTAGAGCCCACACAAGTCGGCGGCCGTCTGCGCCAGGTTCTTCCCGGTCGTGATGGCACCCCAGCCACCGACCGAGTGAATCCGGATCGAGATGGCGCCCTTGGGCAGGAGATTGACCGGTTCGCCGGGCTTCAAGGAAAGCTCCGCAATCCCGGGGTACGCGTCGATCAGCTCTTCCTGCCAAATCTGGAGCTTCGGGAACTGCGTGTCCTTCCGCACGAAGTCGATGCCGAGGTAGAACTGCCGCCGCTTGGTTCCGTGGTCGAGCATGTTGTCGACCGAGGCGATGACGTCGGCGGGTTGCAGATCCCGGCTGCCGAGTCCAAAGCAGCCCGAGTAGAAGCTGGGCATCTGCTCAGGCCGGCACGTGGCGAGCGTCGGATATGGCGGAGCGGCGGGTGTCCGGCCGTTCTCGAGCGCCTTGTACATCCCGGCGCGGATCTCCCGCAGCAGCGGCAGGTCCACGGCGAGGGGCTGGTCGGTACGCTCGAGAACCGTCACGCCCCGCTTGCCGGTCAGCATCTTCGTGATGAGGTCCGCCGGGAATGGCCGGAACATCGTCACGTTGAGCACACCAATCCGGAGCTTGCGCGTCTCCCGCAGGTAGTCCACCACGGCTTCGCAGTTGGGAACGACGCTGCCCTGACCGACCAGCACCCACTCGGCGTCCTCGAGCCGGTAACCCATGGCCCTGGCGTACCAGCGGCCCGTGAGCGCCCCGTACTCAGCCATGGCGCGGTCGGTCAGCTCTGGGAGGTGATCGAAGTAGAACGGCCGCTGCGCGGCAACGCCCTGCGCGTAGCTGTCCTGGTTCTGCACCGTGCCCAGCATCGCGGGGTAGTCGACGTTGAAGATCTCCGGAATGCGCCGCCGGTGTTCGCCGAAAACCCAGCGCTGCGCCGCGGTGGGCGAGGCGATGAGGTCCGCGGGATCGCCGAGGTACTCGCGCACGAGCTCCGGCTCCGGCATGAGCATCGACTCGATCACGTGGCTCGTGAGGAAGCCGTCCTGCGCGCAGATGCCTGGGTTCAGCGACAGCTCGGCAATCCGGTGCGCGATCAGATTCAGGTCGGCCGACTCTTGGACGTCTTTCGCGAAGACCTGGAAGAAGCCCGTGTCGTCGACACCGTGATAGTCGTCGTGGCCGGCGTGCACGTTCAGGGCATGTTTCGTAATGGCGCGGGCGGCGATGTTCAGCACGTACGTCAGCCGCTTCCCGACCGCGGCGTACAGGGACTCGTGCATGTACACGATGCCCTGACCGCTCGAGAAATTGGTGGCGCGCAGGCCGGTCATGCTCATGCCGGCCGTGACCGCGGCGGCGGCGTGCTCGCCCTCGGGCTCGAAGAAGATCAGGGAGCGCCCGTTCACATTGAGCTTGCCGGCCGCCACTGCCTGCGCCCACCCCTCACCCATCTGGGTGGAGGGGGTGATGGGATAGGCTCCCGCACCTTCACTCCCCGCCGTCTCCATCTCCACGATGGCACCACTGCCGTCCGTCGACGTACGCACCCCAGGGAACTTGGGATGGGCTTCGGTGGCGGCAGTCGTTGGCTTCACCTTCCGCGTCTTGATCATCATGCGGCTCCCTGTAACGCCGGGGTGCGGTGCTCAGGATCCAGTGCCTGTGCCCCTTCGACCCACACGATGGCTCCGGTGGGACACCGCTTGA